>CANTHI010000235.1 GCA_947653505.1 uncultured Eubacterium sp. | reverse complement strand
GAACAAAAGACATTACTGCAGCTCTGATAAGTAATATTAGAATCCGTATTTAACAGGGAAATCATCTGATCCATCCTGTCTGCAGGAATCCGCAGGGTAAGGCTGGCATAGCGGTTAATTCCGTCACTTACACTGCCTTCTGTCTCCGAGTTTTCCACATAGCCGCCAAGCTGTGATGTTTTTTTACTGATCTTTTCATAAAAAACATCAAATTCCTTTGTTTCTACAGAATAATTGTATGTATAGATCAGTTTCTGATTCACACTTTGAGCCTGACTGTCTGCCGTACCGCTGAGTGGTCCCGCATCCGTTCCTTCCGCCAGATCCATATCGTCCTCAGCCTTCATCTCTGTATGGGAAGCTCCCGCACTATTAGCAGCCCGGTCCACTGCTGCCCCGTCTTCTGCCGCCTGATCCATAGAAATCTGATCGCTGGATTCCGCGCTGCCTTTGGAGCTGTTGCCGCACCCTCCGGTTACGGATACCATACTTAAAATGACTGCTGCTACGATTACCGTAAATTTCCTTTTCATAAATATTCCCTCCTGTCCGAATGCCGGTAGTTTTTCTGCATTCTAATAGTTATAACGCAAAAGTCCCCGTAAAAGTCGCACAGAAGGATTCTTTTTCTATATTTTATTATGATTCCGGATACAAAGGTATTTTTCCCAACACAACAGCTGCAATTACGACCGCTGTCATGGATACCGGATGCCCTGCCACATACTGGCATACCCTGGATTCTGCCCCGTCTGCGTTCCGGTCCGGTCCATCCCGCAGTACAGCTGTTTCATAATCTTCCAGCTGGTCTGTAAAACGATTCAGCTGCCGGATCTGTTCCAGCAGTTCCTCAAAGGACAATCCCCGTTCTGTCAGCATCCGTTGTCCCCGCTTTTTTTCATATTCACAGGTAGAAATGATCTGCATACACATTTTTAGCTCACCGTGGATATCAGAGGCTTCCATCAGTACATCCGGACGCTTTTCCAGCTGCTGCAGCACATACTGCTTTGCCCCGGCAATATCCTGTTTTGCAAAATACGCTGCCAGAGCCTGCTTGATCTCTTCCGTTTCACGCTTTTCCGCGCTCATCCCCACACGGCTTTCATACACATGCAGACCGTTTTTTGCAATCCAGACAGTCAGCAGAAATTCAGACAAAAATCCGTATACCCGCTTCCGGTAATGATCGTATCCGGTCGTATCAATCCGTCTTTGCACTTCACATAAAATATCAAACAGCCAGCTGCAGTAGCTGTCATACAATTCCCTGCGGCAGATCATCATATTTGCAAAATAGGTCTCTTTTTTATGCACCATCTCATGAAATAATGCCGCATATTCCGGATACTTTTCCATAACCACACGTTCCGTTTCGATTAAATCCTTTTCATCGTGTGTCGCTGCAAAGCCATCATAATAAGGCATCCGCAGCTCTAATTTTTTTGTAACAATCATATCATACTGTGACAGCAGCCGTTCCATATCCGCCTGATGATATAAATGTCCATCCTCTGCGATCAGATATCTGCGGTAATGGCAGATGCCGATTATATCCACACCCGGATTGTTTTTCCACAGCCAGTATACACCAGTCAGCTCACTAAAACAGTCATTCTGATCAGAAATATGGTCGCCCGTATCATCACCCAGATATCCCAGCGGTTCGTGACATGCCCTGCCAACCTGCAAGGGTACATACATCGGATCTGGCGGAGGTACAAACGCTTTGTGCGTCATGACAAATATGCGAATATCTTGTTTTTTCATCGTCTTTTCTATCCTTTGCTTCCGTCTGCTTCCGTCCTTTGCTAATTTGTGCTAATATGACAGCACCTCTGCACCATCTTCCGTTACCAGCACCATAACTTCCCACTGCGCGGAAGGTTTGCCATCCTCCGTGTAGACCGTCCAGTCATTGACTTCATCTACATAAATATCCGGAGCGCCCATATTAACCATCGGTTCAATCGTAAAAATCATGCCCGGCACCATCAGCATTTCTTCCCCGCGGCGGCTGTTATAGCTGACCCACGGATCCTCGTGAAATTCCAGCCCGACGCCATGCCCGCCGATTTCGCGTACGACCGTATATCCGTTGGCAAACGCATGATCGTGGACTGCCTGTCCCATATCTCCTAAAAATCCCCACGGCTTTACCGCCTCCAGACCGCAATAGACACATTCCTTTGCCACTTCTACCAGCTTTTTCTTCTCCGGACTGACTTCCCCAATGCAGAACATACGGGAAGAATCCGAGAAATAACCGTTTAAGATCGTAGACGCATCTACATTCACAATATCGCCCTCTTTTAAAATCACATCCTTGGACGGGATCCCGTGGCAAACCTGCTCGTTTAATGATGTACATACACTCTTCGGATAACCATCATAATGCAGCGGCGCTGGTATGCCGCCCATCTTCGTCGTACGGTCGTATACCATCTGGTCAATCTCTTCAGTACTCATACCCGCATGGATATGATCCGCTATATAATCCAGCACCGCTATGTTAATCTTCGCACTTTCCCGGATACCTGCGATCTGATGTGCATTTTTAATCATTTCCCTGTCCGGAACCAGATGCCCCTTGTCTGCAATCCGCGCGATTTTGTCATCAAACGTCTGATGACACTGTTTATATTTTCTCCCGCTTCCACACCAGCACTTATCATTTCTGCCTAACTTTATATGCATATCTTCATCCCCATTTTAACCTTTTCTTTTTTATCGTACCATGTATCATTATATACATGTTTTTATTTTTCGCAAGATATGTATCGGATTTTTAAAAAAAATTTATTACGGGCTGTTAGCAGGGCAGATTCCCATATGCACTAATTTAAGCATCTGAAAAACTACTGACTATAAAATTTTAAATATTGGCTATGCGGACGCCGGATGGGAGGCGGAGCTGTCTGCAAAGCCGAAAACCAACTGGATGAGGGAAGCGTCCGGATAGCCAAAATGTAACACATATAATAAAAACCGCTATGGACCTGTCTCCATAACGGTTTTCATAGTATGTACTATCTAATTAATAATTCTTCTGACCGCAATAATGGTCCGGTACGTCGCATTCTGTGTCGTAATGCCGGTACGGGAGCTCTGTGCCCCTACGATCCTGCCGCCGCCCATATAAAGCGCTACATGCCCGCTGTAGCAGATAATATCACCCGGCTGTGCCTCACTATAGCTGACGCCTCTGCCGCATCCTGCCTGTGCCGCGGAGCTGTGCGGAAGGGAATAACCAAAATGTGCGTAAACGCTCATAACAAATCCGGAGCAGTCTGCACCGTTTGTCAGGCTTGTGCCACCCCATACGTAAGGCCGGCCAATAAACTGCGTAGCATAGTTAATGACATCGCTGCCTGTGGCGCCGGAAGGGCTGACCGCCGGAGCAGAAGACGCGCCGGAGCTGTTTCCTGTCTGGGAGCTGCCGCCGGAAGAAGACGGTGTGCTGCCAGATGACGATGAAGTCCCGCCACCGGATGACGGTGATGTACCACCTCCGGATGAAGATGGCTGCTGTGTGGCGGTCTGCTGCTGTGCGGCCTGCTGCGCAGCCCGTGCAGCGGCTTCTGCCTGCGCCTGCCTTGCGGCACGTTCTGCTGCTTCTCTGGCTGCCTGTTCCGCAGCCTCTGCCGCTTCTCTGGCGGCACGCTCGGCAGCCTCTCTGGCAATCCGTTCTTTTTCTTCTTCATCCCGTATGATCTGATTCTGCTGCTCGATCGTTTCTTTATAGGCTGCTGCCAGTACTCTGGCCTGTGACAGCTGGGAATCAAAATCATCCATCGTAGCTTCCTTGCTGGCAACCATATTTTTCAGCTCTGTTTCCTGAACCTTATAGTTTTCCTGCATTTCTTCCATTTCGGACTGTTCGGTAAGAAGCTGGTTCTTTAAATCGATCACCTGCTGTTTGGTATCTTTGTATACCTCGAGCTGTTCCCTGTCATAGTCATATACCGCGTTGTAATAATTTACCCTGTTCAGAAAGTCTGTCATGCTTGTAGCGCCAAGCAATGCTTCCAGCAGTGAACCATCTCCCCGTTCGTACATGGAACGGATCCGCATTTTCATCCGCTCATACTGATCTTTTTCTTCTTTTCTGGCAGCTTCCAGATCCTGATTCGCCTGTTTAATCTCTGCCTTTTTATCCGTTAATTCATCCGCCAGAATATCCATATTTACGAGCAGGTCCACGAGTTCCGCATCCAGTGCGTTAATCTCTTTTTGCAGTTCCTGCTGCTTGCCTGCAATATTGCTGATGTTGTTGTTGACAGAATTTAAGTTGTTTTCTGCCGCCTGTTTTGCATCCTGTGCCTGCGATTTGCGGCTGGCAAATGCCGGCTGTAAGGATGTAATTCCTACCGCAGTTACGAGAATCAGTGACGCAAGCTTTTTGGAAGTACTTTTTAAATAAACTTTTTGTTTTTTCACCCCGATACTCCTTTGTTTTTTGGTCTTTGTTTCCAGCCATTAGTATAGCACGGCTTTTCCATAATTTCAACCAGCCAGCCGTAATCTTTCCTGTAAAAAAGTGTGAATTTTTTTGAAGTTTTTGTATGAATTGCCAGCCTGTGTATTTTTCCGCAAGTCTTAAGAGCCTGCCGGAACTCCCATCTGCTTGACGATCAGCAGCTTGTCACCACGGCTGACATGCTCGCCCGACAGCTGGTTCATCTGCATGACATCCGCAACCGTCGTATGGTGTTCCTTCGCGATATCCCAGAGCCGGTCTCCGCTCTTTACGATATATCCCGCAATGCCCGGATGCTTTTCGTACTGCTCCAGATCAACCGGCTGTTCAATAATACCGGATATCATAAGGTCCTGCTGTCTGCGGAATACAATTGCATCCAGACCAATGACCGCTTTAATATCCGCCTGACTGTTGTCCGCCAGAATGACCGTCAGCTGGTCAATGCCTGCGGATAATTCAAATTTATCCTCTGGCCGGATACCTTCTGCTTCGATCTGACGGCTGAACGGAATCACACCTTCCGCAATGCCAACCGGCATATCGTCACTGGCTGTAATATAAAGCATACGGACTTTTAATATCCCTTCCGCTTCAATCCCATCTGGTACAATACGGCTGTCCTCAATAAAAATCTCGCCAACGCTTGCACACAGCTGCAGGATTTCCGCCGGCTGATTTTCGATCGGCAGCTGATCGGCAGCTTTAAATTTGGAATCATTTTTTACAAGAAGACTCTGGATGTTTACCGGCTCCCGTTCCAGCACCAGTTCATCCTGCAGGGAATACGCATCTTCCAGAATCTGCAGGCTTTCCTCACGCCATACGCGCAGATAGAAATCCAGCGTCCCTTCCAGTGTCAGAATCCGGTTTTCGCCATCTTCATCTTCTGCCGGAGTTACTTCCAGCTGCACCTGCAAAGGTACCAGTTTAAAGATCGTATCCGGATCACAGTCGCTGCACGCAATCCGCTCATGCAGTGCAACCGTAGTTTCCATACACTGAATCTGTTTTTCGTCCTCTTCCCCTCTGTATAAAATATTAACGAGCAGTTCGCCGGTCAGCTCAATTTCTCCGGAACGGACCCGGCTGTCCAGTCCCCGCAGCTGCACACACTGCCACAGCAGTTTGCTGATATTCGGGCGGTTTGACGGCAGCAGGATTTCGCTGTGAATCCGGCAGATATCTTTTTTCTGTGTTAATAACTGCAGCATTTTCTGCTGCTGGTAAAGCGTCTGCACCGATGTATTTTCAATGCCGCATGGAAGCTCTATCTGCTGTTCCATCTGGTCCACCGCCTGTAACTCCAGCAGTGCGCGTATATTCAGCTTACGCGAATTGATCATGCCAATCGTCAGATCGTCCATGCTGCTTTGCAAAATCAGCTGATCTGTCTCCTGCACCCCTTCCATATGTATCGTTTCTGTAAACGGCACATCTCCCTGCAGACATTGCCCGATTCCGTACATTTGTACAGAGCCTGGAACAGCAGCGCACCGTTTACAACAACCTGATCCGGTTCCACCCTTGTCTCATGAATCCGTACGCTGCCCTTCCGGTCGATCAGCTTGATCATATCCGGTTCATAATCCGGCAGGTTAAAATCATTTTCTACTGTAATCTGTATGGATGCCCGTCCCCTCTCCTGATT
>CANTHI010000234.1 GCA_947653505.1 uncultured Eubacterium sp. | reverse complement strand
TTGATCTCCCTGTATTTGATGATAAAGCAATGCAGAAGGCACAGAGGAAACTGTACGGACGCCATGCATCGAATATGATGAAGACCGATGTGCAGGAGCATGATGACCATTACGAAGTAGATGTTGACCTGCCAGGATTCAGGAAAGATGAACTTTCTCTGGAACTGAAAGACGGCTATCTGGTAATCAGTGCGGCGAAAGGGCTTGACAAAGATGAGAAAGAAAAGAAAACAGGTAAATTTGTCCGCCGGGAGCGTTACGCTGGCAGCATGAGCAGGTCATTCTATGTCGGAGAGGATATGAAACAGGAAGATATTCACGCAAAGTATGAGAGCGGAGTATTGAGACTGAGTATTCCGAAGCTGGAGACAAAAAAACCGGAGGCTGAAGAAAAGAAATACATTGCCATCGAGGGATAACGGCACCTCTTAACATAAAGTGAAATGGTATGGCCCGGAGTACGGTGCAGTATGGAAGCTGCCCGGCTCCGGGCTTTGACAGGTCAATTACATAAAATTCACAGAATCCATACACTGTCAAATGATAAAAAATATATGTGGATGTGCCAGAACTAAGTTCTGGCACATCCACATATGCATTTACAGATTTTTTTACAGTCTTTCGGTATTTTTAGTAGCTGACAGATATATTTGTCAGTATTCCTAATCTTGTGTATTCTCCAGCTTCTTCATGCAGTATTCTTCCGCCAACCGGATAAATTCATCTGCTGTCGCTGCCTGCTGTTCTGCTTCTTCACGGCTTGCAATATAAAAATCGTCATAATCGCTTGCATGCCTTATTTCTTCTGCCTGCCCAATTTTCCGTCCGATCTCCCTGGGGAAAATCTCATTCTTTACATAATCTTTATTAAAATTACCTATTGCGTCCTTATGGCGCTTAAAGGCTTTCCCGTTTAACGCATGGATGGCGTTGATGGCATGGAAAACCGCATAATAGGATCGGTTATTGGAGCTTTTGTATTCCCCTGCTGCAAGTAGTATCCGGGCCGCATTAAGGTTTTCTTTTGCTGTCTGTATCCGGTACAGGCACAGGTCTTTTCTGGTTCCGGTGTCTTCTTTAGGATTTTCCATATAATACAACTCCCTCTTTCTGGATATTTGCATAGAACGGGTAGTTTTCGATCCACTTGTTAAAATGCGCCTGGCTCTTGGCAATCGGCTTTATATCAATGTCGTTGTCTAAATTGAAATCATATGTCATATATGAAAGCTGCCGGCTGTATGCCTTTAATTCCAGGTCTGAAATATCCAGCAGTATCATAAGGTCTACGTCTGAATCCGCATGGTAATCCCCTCTTGCGTAGGAGCCGAATAAAATAATCTTCTGCAGGCATAAACCGTATATGTTCCTGACCTCTGTTATATACTGGTCTATTAGGTTCTGCATTGCCTGTGGCATGGTTTATTCCTCCTTTATGATGCATCCTGTTGTCTGGTATTAACAGGCATTCCATAAAAATCTTATACCGAATTTATTCATGGATATCATATCATCACAGCATTTTAATTTCAATGCGTTTTCTTCTGGATATGGATTAAAAAACAAGGATGTGCCGTCTGTTTCCCAGTACATCCTTGTTTTGATAGTGTTTTTATACAGCAATTTTAAATTCGTGTGTGCCGGCATCGTAGCAGTAACAGTTTTCGGATAAGATTTCTTCTTCCGGCACTTCTGATCCGTTAATGTCCTTAACCATTTGCTTCAGTTCCTCCGGGTTTCCGAATGTCTGCGGGATAATGATAAGTTCGTGTACAGAGCTTGGAAGTATGTAGAAGCTGCCGAGATTTCTGGCAACAGCATCCAGAAGCCCGCCGTAAAGAATGGACGCAGCACCGTATGTCTTGTTTTGATTTGTGGCTACATACATTTCGAGTTCGCCGTTTCCGACACTTGTAAAATTAAAGCTGCCGTATGTGCCGGATTTACATGCAGCGTCTTTTTCACTGCCGGACAGTCCGCTCAAAATATCTGTGATTGGAGTTACGCAGCCCCTGTTAATCTTTGGGGTATTAATTTCTGCTAAGCCGTACAGTGTTTCTTCGTCAACACCCCAGTTTCTTGCCAGGCTGTCAGTAATGGTGACGGTTGCCAGCCCGTTATCCGTTTTGGAAAGCTGAATATAATATACAACAGCCAGGTCGTGGTAATCCCGGTGAGGTGCTGCCCTCAGAAGCTCACTGTTCTTATCCCTGTTTATCAGCTTATAGCAGATCCTGCCTTTTACCTGTTTAAAATCTGTAATTGCCTCTGCGTCGATGCCGTTTTCGGCACAGGACAATGCATCTGTACAACTGCTGATGATCTGGTCAATGATTGTTTCAAGCGTCTGTCCGGATTGGAGCATGTTAAAATACGGCTCCAGATAAATCGCAGGCGCGACTTTTTTGTTTTGAGGCTTAATGGTCATACCTGTAAGGTGAACATTGTTGTTTTTTGTTACATTGACAGCTTCGATCTTGCATTCCGGAAATTCTGTAGCAAGTGCAGTATGTACAGCGTCGGCAAAGTCATTGATTGTATTAATTTTAGGCATATCTGATCCTCCTTTTTTGATTCACATATAATCAGATATGCACCCGCCGCCGGCAGGCGTTATTACGAGGATTTATGCAAAAAAGTAATGCACCGGGAAACTTTGTTCCTGGCGCATATTCTTGTTACTCTGCTTCATACTTCTGGTAATATTCTTCGGACTGTCTTGCCTGGTCGTCCAAATACTGCTGGTAGCTTGGGTCTTTATGTTCGCCGAAAAGCTGCTTTGACCATTCGAATAATGCTGTGGAATCGAATGCTGATATGAATAATACAGGTTCTTCGTGTTTGAATACCGGGCTACAGTCTTCATATGCTTTTAAACCAGCTTTAAGCTTATCAGCAGGATACAGTGCTGGGTTTTCAATGATTTTGTACTCTACATCTTCGGCTTCGAAAAATCGGCTGATGATTGGCAGTAAGTTGTCTGGAATAATCAACGTATCGTTCTTTTTTTCGGTACGTTTTACGCTTTTTAAAGGTTTTTTGAGTGTAATATCTTTAAATTCCATGTAGATATCGTTCGGGTCTTCTAACATATGTTTTGCCATATATGTCTCCTTTCTTGCATAAACAATTATAACAAGTATGGGCGGCACACGTCCACCGACAGATGGTCATGTACCGCTATTAGTTCGCCCGCTGCGAGAGCGGGCCGGGTTCATGATGTCACTCGCGCCCTCCAGGGCGGCTTTACTGCTGTTTACGCATTGAACTGTGGTTCATAAACAGAATAATTCTTACAATAGTCAACGATAAAGCTCCGCGCATTTGTCTTTGCTTTCTCCAAAGGTATGTCTTTCTGCGCCTTTTGAATAAACTCATTTATCATATGTTCGAGATTGCTGGACGGATGCGGGATGCAGTCTGACGGGATCCTGTCAATCTGCCGGTACAGCGTAAGCAGATTTTTATCTTCCTTACTTGCGTATAAAAGCTGCGAGCAGATGGCGGCTGCAATGACGCATGTAGCTGCTGATACATATACTTCCGGCAGCATCCAGGAAAGATTTGACGATTTTTTGATTTTTTCGCAGAAAAGCAGGATCTCACCGCGGCTGCTGTTACATGGGAGCGGGACAGTGGACAGATAATCAGGATGTGCGCGGACGAAAAGGCTGGCATCATCCTGGTTCTGGCTGTTCATGCATATATCGTATTCGTTGCGTGTAAAAAGACCGTCTTTGTTACAGTCTATTTCTATACCTGATAGGTCTGAATCTTTCCCAGTGTCGAAAATAGCAGGCTGCAGCGTTTCGGTTACGATCCTTGAAAGCATGCGTGCTCCTTCGTTAGATTTTCCTGCTTTATTAGCGATATGTGTAACAGCTTCGTTTGTAATTGAAACACGGATACCGGATGTCTTTAATAGCAAGCTGTTATATTGTATTACCGGTGATGCGTCAGATTGCGTAAGAATGCGCCTGTAGTCTGAAATATCTAATTGTCGTGTCCTGGTGATCAGATTCAGCCGGCCCAAGAACTCCCACGGAATACCGTATTCGTGCAAATCTTCTTCTGTAACATGCTGTAGGATATCATCATCCGCATCCGGTTCCTCGTGATTTTCTCCGCAAAAGCCGATTTGTCTGGTTCCTGTTAATCGTTTTTTTATGATTTCGTCAAGACCCTCAAACGCTCCGAGGCAGACAACCAAGAAGTTGGATGTATCCATAAATGTATTTGAGTCTTTGTCTGTTACAGAACCGCCTGCCAGAAAACTCAGCAAATTATTTATAGGCAAGAATCCGGAAGAAGCGATGCCTGCGTGATTATCGCTGTTGCTACGGAAGACTTTATCAATTTCATCGAAAACGATGATCGAGAAGATTCTATCTTCGACTCTGTCCGTAGAGCTGTTTACCCTTGCGCATATATTTGACACTGATTTGCCGCGCCAGCCCTCCCCTGTCAGCGATGATGCATCTTCAATGATAACGGGCAGCTTTAACAAGGAGCCGAGGGTCTGCAGTGCAAGCGTTTTTCCGGAACCAGAGCCGCCTATCACCAACAGATTTTGTTTTGGCTTTTCGACTAAATTTCCGACATCCATAAAATGGCGGTATCGCAGATTGTGTAGAAATGCAGCGGATGCTAATGAACGCAAGTAGTCATCCTGTCCGATTATTGTTTTTTTCATCTCATCGAATAGTGTCTGAGGTGTAAAATTCATCTGATCCATAACGTTTCTCCTTGTATAATAACGAAAAAGAGTCCGCTATCTTACAGACAGGGACTCTTTGTTTATATGTTACATACCAGCGGATGCACCGCCTGGTATTAATTTTTTTCTGTACTGCAGGAAACATCCTCATTTTCCTTTTCCCACAGTTCCCGGATGCTGCAGCCATATATGTCCTGGCAGCATTTTTCCATTATTTTCCTGAAAAACTGTTTTTCTTTCAAGGTCAGTTTCTTTTCGTGTTCTGACGAGTCTTCCAGTTCTCCCCAATAAAACATAGAAATTTCATCAGTTTCTATATTCCACTCTGTAGCAAAGGACAAGAAGGCACTCCCATCTGGTCTGTTAATTTTAGTCTTAAAGAATTCATCAGGGTTAAAATCATACTCATATATGGCTGCAATAACGTTTTTATCTTTGTCTACATACAAGTTTTCATGGTCACAGACATGCAGATTCTGTTTTGTAATGTCAAGTTTTCTCATATATATAGACTGCCTGCTCCTGCCATGCAAAAGTGCTGTTTTTATGAGTTTTACGGTATTGGCAGGGCAGAAGCAGGCAGTCATTGCCTCCTCTCTGGTCACGCTTATATTATTTAGTTAAACGGCAGTTCATCATCAATGCCGTCCGGTATGTTCATGAATCTATCGGCAGAATCAGAAGACGGCTGTATGGATGGTGCGGCGGATGATGAGCTGCGGCTTTCGCAAAATTCTTGGTTTTCTACAACAATGTCTGTCGTGTATACTGTCTGACCGTCACGATTTGTATAGCTACCAGTCTGTATATGACCTACAACCGAAATCTTAATCCCTTTGCATAAATAGGTTTCTGCAAATTCTGCGGTCTTGTTGAAGCATACACATCTGATAAAGTCTGCAGACTGCTCCGTGTTTCTTGTCATACGGTCTACAGCAAGTGTGTATCGTGCAACTGCATTGCCAGCTTCGGAGTATCTGACCTCTGGATCTCTTACCAGGCGGCCCATTAATACAACTTTATTCATATTTATTTTCTCCCTTCCCTGATGTATTAATTATATTAAAATACATGCAGACAGCTTATTTTTTTGATAATCACTTATACACCCGCGCCGCCAGGCGTCTCTTGTGTTTTGATTGGATGATGATATGGGGATACAGAGGGAGAATGAGATGGATGTGGAATGATTATAGATCTGTCAGTTTTGATGTTACGTTTTTATATTCTAAAAGTGTAACATCGGGAAATACAGGTAAATAAAGGGATTGTGAGGATTACTACATTGTGCGGACAACATGGCATGATAAAAAAGTCTGTCATACACAAAGTCAATAAATACAAAGGGTTATGAGGGTTTTACATAGCTTTGTCAGTATATGCAGACTTTTTTTCAAAACCTATATATAATATAAATAATACAGGT
>CANTHI010000233.1 GCA_947653505.1 uncultured Eubacterium sp. | reverse complement strand
AAAATAATAACAACTCTACTGCAAAACGCCAGCCCCATACCGTTTTGCAGTAGAGTTGTTATTATTTTTTATGATTATAGCATAGTCTTTTGTATAAATCCAGCGTTATGTGTCGAAATTTGTATAATTGGGGAAAAGGATAGAAAACTTGCATTTCTTCTCCAGATGGAATACAATAAGGCATAAGTCGACATAAAAAGGAGGTACCCATCATGAAACGCATCGGCCGTTTTTTATTTTGTCTGCTGCCGCTAATCATTACGATCGTCCTGCAGAATCTGGTTAGCATCCCGGTTTGCGGAATCAGTGCCATTGTCACCATCCTAAAAAATAAAAACAGCAACATGTCCTTTGACCAGCTGTTAAATGAACTGTTTTCTTTGTGGTCCGAAGGTCCTTTTATTATATTTTTATCGATGGTTTATGCGATATCCGCACTGGTTATTTTCGGCTACTGGTACCGGAAAAAGCTTGCCCCGTCACAGGAACGCGTAGCTGTAAAATCTGCCCTGAATCCGCTGATTATTTTTGCGCTGCTTTTGCTGTCCATAGGACTGCAGTATGTGATCAGCTACCTGATGAATTTTGTCGGTATGCTGCGTCCGGACTGGATGCAGTCCTATTCTGAGCTTATGGATACGGCAGGAATCGGTACGCTGTCACCGCTCACTATTGTATATGCCATCGTTATCGCGCCAGTCTCCGAGGAGCTGATTTTCCGCGGTGTGACGCTTGGATACGCAAAAAAGGCGCTGCCTGTTACTGGTGCAGTCTGCCTGCAGGCCATACTGTTTGGTGTTTTTCACCTGAATATGATCCAGGGTATTTATGCCGCGTTTTTAGGTCTGTTTATCGGATATTTATGCGAAGCAGGCGGATCGCTGGTCATTCCGATTGTATTTCATGCATTTTTTAACACCTTTGGCTCATTTGCGACCGCCAGTATGTACTACCATATGGAACAGCCGTTTTTCTTTTTGTTGTGGCTGACCGTCGGGGTACTTCTGACCTATGCGGGAATCTTTTTATTCCAGCACGGAGTCTCGGTCCGGGACCGCAAAACTGCGGACAAATGTATGTAACAGAGGTTTGTACAGCAAAATTCATATAAAAATGAAGGTTTTTCTTATGCACAAAATTGGTATTTTATCAGACACACACAATCTGCTCCGTGAATCCGTCACAGATATCCTGCGCGGCTGTGAAATAATCCTGCATGCAGGAGATCTTCATACGAAGCATATTTTAGACCAGCTGAATGAAATCGCTCCGGTCTATGCCGTCCGCGGCAACGCCGATAAAGAATGGGCAGATATCCTCCCGCAGTCATTATCCATAGAGCTTTTTGGTATCCGGATCTTTATGATACACAACCGGAAAATGATACAGGAAGATATTCATGACAGGGATCTGATCATCTATGGTCATTCCCACAAATATGAAAAGCAGCTAATAAACGAACAGATCTGGCTCAATCCCGGCAGCTGCGGCCGGCGGCGTTTTTCACTTCCCGTCACGATGGCTGAGCTTACAATACAGGAAACCGGTGTTTTGCATGTTCAGAATCCGGATTTTCAGCAGCCAGGCTTTCAGATCAGACAGATCCGTCTGGAATCAGGCACCGGATCAGAAAATGGCAGCCAGATTCCGAAAAATATGAAGCAGACCGTAACCAGTGTCATGCGGGAAACGGATAAAGGCAGGTCTGTGGCAGAAATCGCCAGAATCTGCCGGATTCATCCGGATCTGGCAGAACAGATCTGCAGACTGTATCTCACGCATCCCGGGGTGGATGCAGATGGGATTCTTGGTAAAATGGGCCTTTGAGGCGTCATCCGGTTATCCGGATAAAAATACCCTGCGCACAGTGTCCTGTGTGCAGGGTATTTTTACATAATGTCAGTTGCGCAGAACAGGCTGTAACGGTTCCGTACTAGCTTCTTGCCAGTCCATCCACGCTCAATACTACGCCTGTAATATACGAGGCCTTTTCCGATGCAAGAAATACAACCGCATTGGCAATATCTTCCGGTTCTCCCATCCGGCGCAGCGGAATCTGCGCGATCATCGGTTCAATCACTTCTTTCGGCACAGCCTGCATCATATCGGTATTGGTAATGCCCGGCGCTACCGCATTGACACGGATTCCCTTTGGCCCCAGCTCTCTTGCCAGGGACAGCGTAAATCCGTTGACCGCGAATTTGGATGTCGGATAAGCAACCCCGGCTGGCTGGCCATAAATGCTGACCATCGACGAGGTGTTAATAATGACACCGCTTTTCTGCGCTTCCATAGATTCCACCACGGCTTTGGAGCAGTTGTAGACGCCTTTGATATTCAAATCCAGCACTTTGTCCATCAGCTCTTGCGTATACCTGGTAAACGGCGTGCTTTCTGAAACACCCGCATTGTTTACCAGAATATCAATGTGACCATATTTCTCCACGATCTGGTC
The DNA here is from genome assembly GCA_947653505.1 of uncultured Eubacterium sp. The sequence goes on along the minus strand of CANTHI010000233.1, from coordinate 3,743 downwards.
AAACGCCGCTTTTACTTTGTCATAATCTGACAAATCCGGCCAGATGCCTTCTACTTTCGCGTCCGGATCTGCTTCTTTTAACTTTGCAACTGCTTTGTCTGCCGTTTCCTGCCGGCTGGCACACAGGACAACGGATGCGCCTTCTGCCAGAAATCCTTGCACAATCGCATAACCGATGCCGCGGCTGCCGCCGGTAACTACTGCCGTTTTATTTTCTAAGAGCATAACTTCCTCCTGTTCCCTGAGCATGCATCATTTCCCGGTACGTTTTTATGCTTCCGGAGATACTCTCATTTCACGTACTGCTTTGCGGACTTTTAATACCATCGAAGGAGCTACGGAAAGTTCATCCAGACCTATCTTCATAAATTCTTCTGTCAGCTCCAGATCCGCGCCTAATTCGCCGCAGATGCCAGCCCATTTTCCATATTTATGCGCGCTGTCCACAACCATTTTAATCATACGCAAAATCGCTTTGTGGTGCGGATTGTAGAAATCATCCAGCTTTTCGTTCTGCCTGTCAATCGCCAGTGTATACTGTGTCAGGTCGTTTGTACCGATGCTAAAGAAGTCTACCAGCTCTGCCAGCTCTTCGCTGACCATAACTGCCGCAGGTGTCTCGATCATAATGCCCTGCTCCGGCATTTTATATGGAATGCCTTTTGCTTCCAGTTCCTGACGCACTTCCTCTACGATTTCATAAATCTTTTTCACTTCTTCTACCGAAATAATCATCGGATACATAATGGAAAGATTGCCAAAGACAGCGGCACGCAGCAGCGCACGCACCTGCGTCTTGAAAATATCAGGCTGCTTTAAACAGATACGGATTGCCCGGTATCCCATTGCAGGGTTATCCTCTTTGCCAAGATTAAAATAATCCACCTGCTTATCCGCTCCGATATCAAGTGTACGGATAATGACTTTTTTGCCTGCCATCGTCTGCAGAACCTGACGGTACGCCTGAAACTGCTCTTCTTCAGTCGGAAAATCGCTTCTTCCAAGATATAAGAACTCACTACGGAACAGTCCGATGCCTCCGGCGTCATTTTCCAGCACATATCCGACGTCACCGACACTGCCGATGTTCGCATAGATATTTACCTTTTTGCCGTCAAGCGTTACATTTTCCTTGCCCTTTAACGTCTGCAGCATATGGGCTTTTTCCTGCTCTTCCTCAATCCTGCCTTCTACGACTGTGCGCGTCTCATCATCCGGCTCGAAAATAACCTTGCTTTCAAAACCGTCCACAACGGCTTCCATACCGGTATGTATCTCATCCAGATTCATCGGCACACCGATCAGCGCCGGAATATTCATCATACGCGCCAGAATCGCCGTATGCGAATTGGTAGACCCGTGTACGGTTACAAAGCCAAGGATTTTTTCCTTATCCATCTGTACCGTCTCGCTCGGGCTCAGATCGTCTGCTACAATAATCGATGGCTCCATCGAACTTAAATCCGTATCTCCCTCTCCGGACAGATTACGTACCAGACGCTCCGAAATATCTTTCACATCCGCAGACCGTGCTTTCATATAATCATCGTCCATATTCGCAAACATCTCTGCAAAATTGTCTCCGGTAAGCGCTACGGCATATTCCGCATTTACCATCTCAGTACGGATCATATTATATATCGAATCCAGATAATCATCATCCTCCAGCATCATCTGGTGTACTTCAAAAATCGCTGCGCTGGCTTCCCCGACTTCCTTTACCGCCTTGTCATACAAAGCCTGCAGCTGTGCCTTCGCCTGCTGTGCTGCCGTATCTACCCTGCCAATTTCCGCCTCCGCGTCTTCTACCTTTGTACGTTTGATCTGAAAATCCTTGTTCTTTAAAACGAAAACCTTGCCAATCGTAATACCCTTGTACACAGACTTTCCTGAAAATTCAGTCATTTTTCTTTTTCTCCCTTCTTTCAAGTTCTCTGTTTTCATCTTCAAATGTCATCAGTGTATCTATATTTTACAACGATTTGACGGGAGTTGCAATGCTAATTTCATTTTTCTGACCTAAAATTTTCATAAAAATGACTGATATTCGTCAATTTGACGGAAACTCAGCGTTTTAACCCCGCAAAATATCTCTGATACCCCCAGTCCGCCAGACGGCCGGACAGTATTCCCGTCACCACGCCCGCCAGCACATCGCCCGGATAATGCACACCAACATACAACCGCGACAGACCAATCAGCGCCGCCAGAAGCAGCGCGGCAATCCCGGCTTTTTTCGGCAGATAACGATACAGCACATACGCCGAAGCAAACGAGCTGCCCGTATGTCCGGACGGAAATGAAAAATCCAGCGGCTTTTTCACAAGCGGAAGCAGCGCGCTGCATACGTCATACGGACGAATCCGTCTGACCAGATTTTTCAGCAGAAGATTATTGATAAACAACGAGGCCGTTAAAGCCAGAAAGCTGATAAAGCCTGCTTTTCTTGTCTTCTTTGGAATCAGCAGCAGGGCAGAAACCAGAATCCAGACGATCCCCGCATTACCAAGACTTGTAAGAAAAATAACAACCGGCGTCAGTACCGGCGTACGGATAAACTGCTGGATCAGCAGCAGGATATTAAGTTCTGTACTGGTCAGAGCTTCCATCATAGTAATCATAATCGTTATGTGTCTCCTGTCTTTTGAATCGTGTTCCTGTGTTTCATTTTATATCAAACGCCATCTTTTTAAATTTTCGTCATAACCAGAATGACGTGGTTTGGGATACGATTCACAATTCTTTTACCAGACATAGTGTCAGCTCATCATCATTCCTGCAGACAGCATCTGTTTCACATATTTTTTCTTTATAATATACACCTTTTCCATCAGGAATATAGCCTCTTTTTATATAGAATCTCTGGGCAGGTCCGTATTCGCTGTTTAAGCAGACGTCCAGATATATTTTATTGCAATGCTGTTTTGCAATGTTTTCTGCTACATCCAATAACATCGTAGCTATTTTCTTTTGCCGGTATTTTTCGAATACGATCAAATCTACAACACCCGGAATATTCTGACCGGCCAGACCGCCCCATCTGCATTTGTGGTACAAAAAGACATATCCTGCCACGGCGCCGTTGTACAGTGCAAGCAGCGCGGTACACCCGCTCTTTTTCTGATTATCTAACTGCCGTTTTAAATAGCCGGTGTTCTTCTGGCTCCCGTCACCATCCGCCCTGCAAATGAGCGGAATATCATCATAATTCATGATGCGGATATCTATGCACAGGCGGCGGAGCCTTTCCGATTCTTCTTTTAAAATTCTTAATGTCAAATCTTTTGTTTCCATGCATGATTCCCTCCCCGGATTACATTGTGCAATATATCTTTCCCAAACCTCTGGCAATTTTGATTTTAGAAACGTAGCATAGGAACAATCCGGAGTTTTTATCATCTGCTTTTCCTTTAAATATCCGATGCAGCATGCGTACCACCAGTCCAGCTGATTTTGCGATTTATCTTCAAAACGCCCCACTTTCATCCTGCCCTGCTTCACATATTCCATAAATAGCGCATATGCATCCTCTACCCGGATACACTCCGTCACTTCAACAGGTTCTGCCGCCAGTCTCGCGCAAGGGATATTTTTAAATGGAATGACCTGGTTTTCTTCTGCATAAACCTTGTAGATATATCCGCTGACACCTTCCGATACTTCTCTCAGCGCATTCGGATACCGGTCTATCACGAACTGTATCCGAATGCGCTGAGGGAAGTATCGGAAGGTGTCAGCGGATA
>CANTHI010000232.1 GCA_947653505.1 uncultured Eubacterium sp. | reverse complement strand
CATTGCACCAGTTCATCGTATATTTTTCTTTTCAGCATAGCTTGTACCGGCTTTTCAACAGTTTTCCGAAAGTTACCGGCAATGTTATCAACACTGGATTTTCAAGCAATTACTAAGGCTGAAGGCACTTTTCCACTGGTAACTATATATTCCTGCATAACGTAGTTTGTAAAAAACTTAGTCTAATCAACCACGGACTTTTTTACAAGCCCATTCCTTTTAGGGGATGGGTAGTTGACTGTGCATAACTCCTTTCAGTTTTTCCTAAAACAAATAAAATAAAAAATATATAGAACTACAGCGTCCATCAGCTCAAAAAAATCTTTCTCCAAAACAGGCTTGATCTGGTAATCATAAGCGTCAACCGTATAAGATTCTACTGCGTATTCAGGCGTACACGTCAAAAAAATAATCTTTACATGGTTGTCATGCCTGCGGATTTGTTCCGCTACATGAATCCCATTTTCACCCGGCATAAGAATATCTAAAAACAAAATGTCCAGCCGCATTCCCCTGTCCATGCTATCTAATAATCCGAACGGACTTTGAAAATTTTTGCAGATCATCTCCTGCCTGCGCACTGCACGGTATTTGTCAAGAAGTCTGTTAATTTCAGTCAGTACCGACAAATCATCGTCACAAAATCCTATTTTAATCATGGTAAACCTTTCTACAACCTATGGTAACTTCTTTTTTAAAAACAGATATTCAAACGGCATATTTGCATCCTGCGGCTGTCTGGACAGATATTCCTGATACATCTTTTTATGTTCCATCCGCACTTCTTCCTCCAGTTCATTCGCTGATACCAGCCGGCATCCCTGCCCGCGGATAATGATCTGCTCCAGTCCGTCAGAAGTAGCGACTGTCACATCATATCTGCGCCCGTTTTCGTGGGCAAACCGCTCGATATACTGGTCAGCCGTCTCTGCTTCTTTCGTATACACGACATGAATATTGTGGTAATCATAATACTCTGTCTGGTGCCCTTCTACCCGGTAGGCATCAAACACTACAATCAGGCAGTATTTTTTTACCGCCTGATAATTGCACATAATATCCAAAAGACGTCCTCTTGCCCCGTCTATATTGTCCTTTGCAAGCTCACCCAGCTCTTTCCATGCAAAGATGATATTATACCCGTCCACCAGAAAATACCGGGTACGGTCCTTTTTGTTTTCTCTCTTATCCGCTCCGCGGGCCGGACCGGACAGCTCCTGCGCGGCTGTATCATATACGATTTTTTTCTGGTGAAGCTGCAGATTTTTCTTTGCCGTTTTCCAGCCGTTTTTCTGCTTTCCCGTCCGGTCCTTTCCTCTCTGATTTGCCTGATACGTATCCGCGATAATCCGGTCCACTTCCTCCGTCCCGATGCTTTCGCTCCGCACGGACGGCGCGTGCTTTTTTAATTTTTCAGCTTCCTCCAGCAGATGGACCTCCAAAGACACCGGCACGGAAAGCGCACTCTCCAGATGCATGTAATCCTTTACTTCATACCATTCTACCACAAACCCTGCCCCGTGGGCACAAAATACAGAAGAAGACGGATTTGCCAGATCTCCATCCGGATCATACTGCAGCCGTTCCAGCACCTCCTGCGTATTGTGACAGGGCGCATAGCCTTTCAGCGTACACTGCAGCCGCCCCAGCCCTTTCGTATATTCGTTCACTTCCTTCTGATAGCCGCTCATCGTTGCCACCGGCGCGCTTCCGGTCAGTACGGCCATCTGATGCTCCACCTGGGGCAGCCCCATCTGCCCATGCATCTTTTCAATATCGGTCATCGCCCTGCCGACCATCCCTTCCGGCAGCTGCAGCAGAAAGTCATAATAAGGCTCCAGCAGCACAGACTGCGCCTGCATCAGCCCCTGCCGCACGGCACGGTACGTCGCCTGCCGAAAATCACCTCCCTCTGTATGCTTTACATGCGCCCTCCCGTTTACGAGCGTAATTTTTACATCTGTGAGCGCCGAACCGGTCAGCACTCCTTTGTGCTCCCGCTCTTTTAAATGTGTCAGCACCAGCCGCTGCCAGTTTTTGTCCAGAATATCCTCGCTACAGTCTGTGGCAAACTGCATGCCGCTTCCCTGCTCTGCCGGCTCCAGCAGCAGATGCACCTCCCCATAATGACGCAATGGCTCAAAATGCCCGACGCCTTCGACGCGGTCCGCAATCGTTTCTTTATATACAATCGTTCCGGGGCCAAATCCCACCTGCACCCCAAACCGCTCCCTGATCATACCCGTTAAAATCTCCAGCTGTACCTCGCCCATCAGCTGTGCCTGTATTTCCTGCAATTCTTCTTTCCATACGATATGAAGCTGCGGCTCTTCCTCTTCCAGCTGCCGCAGTTTTGGCAGCATAGCCGCCGCGTCACAGCCGTCCGGCAGCAGCACCTGATACGTCAGCACCGGTTCTAACAGCGGCAGCATGGAATCCGGCTCCGCTCCAAGCCCTTCCCCAGGTTTTGTTTTCGTCAGCCCCGTAAGCGCGCAGACCGTACCCGCATGGACTTCACTGACCGCTTCATATCTGGCGCCCGAATAGAGCCGGATCTGATTCACCTTCTCTTCCCACCGGTCCGCATCATCCCCGCCTGCCAGTACCGTCCGCACCTTTAAAGAACCGCCGGTTATTTTTAAATACGTCAGCCGGTTTCCCTGCCCATCCCTGGCAATCTTAAACACTTTTGCCGCGAAATCCCGCTGATACTGCGGCTTTTTTGTATATACGGCAAACCCATCCAGAAATTCCTCCACCCCGTCCAGATGCAGCGCCGACCCGAAAAAGCATGGAAATACTTCCCGCTTTAAAATCATATCCTGAATACATTCTGTCTGTATGGTGCCATTCTCCAGAAACTGCTCCATCGCCTCTTCGCCGCACATCGCCAGCGCATCGAAAAACGCTTCTGTATCCGGTCTGGAAAAATCCACACAGCTGCCATCCAGCTGCTGCTGCAGACTGGCCAGCAACGCCGGCTTATGAACCGTTTCCAGCTCTTCTTCCAGCACCTGGTCGGTCTTATTCACAAACAAAAAAACCGGAATCCGGTACTGCCCCAGCAGTCTCCAGAGCGTCTGTGTATGCCCCTGCACGCCATCCGTCATGCTGATAATTAAAACCGCATAATCCAGCACCTGCAGCGTACGCTCCATCTCCGCCGAAAAGTCCACATGTCCCGGCGTATCCAAAAGCGTCAGCTCCGTCTGCTTCCAGCCCAGAACCGCCTGCTTGGAAAAAATCGTAATGCCTCTGGCACGCTCCTGTTCATACGTATCCAGAAACGTATTCTGCCTGTCCACACGCCCCATCTCGCGAATCCTGCCGCTTACATACAGCAGTCCCTCCGACAGCGTCGTCTTTCCTGCATCCACATGGGCAAGCAGACCTGTACATATACGCTTTACCGGCTTATTTTCTAAGGTATTACCCATTGAGAATGCCCCTTTCTGTAATTTTTTGCGTGTATATTATAGCACAGGCAGGGATGGAAGTCGATAACTATGCGAAAGATCAGGGAGGAAAACAGCAACACAAATCCACGCAATTTTTGCAAAAAAGCATGCAACTTCTGCCATAATATGTTAAAATAAAGCCAATCGCATAGGAAAGAAGGAGTAAATGGATATGAAAAAGTTTCGCAACATCAAACAAAAAATCATTTTCTACGTCATGTCTGTGGCAGCGTTGCTGGCAGTCGTAATATCCGTTATTATGTCAGCCGGCAATATCCGTTCTACCAATGCCACACTGCTGGACAACATGCAGACTACCGCAAGAATCGCCTCCCAGAGCATCAGCTCCAACCTGCATCTGCTAACCGAACGGATGTACAATCTCTCACAGGAAACCGTCTTTACCGACCTCGCAGCGCCTGATTCTGTCAGACAGGAATGTCTGGATCATATCAGGCATCAGATCGAGTTTGTCTGGCTGGCTGCTTATGACACGGATGGCCGCAGACTCTATGGGGATGCGGATGCACCGGCTTCGATTGCGGATCAGAAATATTATTCCCTGCTGAAAGAAACGGACAATCTGGTCATCGGCGATCCATATGAAGAAAACGGCCAGCTGCAGCTTTGCACCGGCGCTCCTTATACCATCGGGGAAGAAACAGCCGGATACCTGATCGGCAGCTATAAATATGATGTTTTAAACGACGTTCTGAGCATGCTGGTCGTCGGCAGTACCGGAAGCGCCTGCATCCTGAACGAAGACGGCCTGATTATCGGCGACCGGGATACAGATGTAATCCGGGAGCAGAAAAATATATACGATTCCGCCTCTGCCGGGACTAAAAAAACTTATGATAAAATGCTGGCATGGCAGACAGGCTCGGGTGTAATTACCTTTGACGGTAAAAAAAGCTACGCCGGTTTTTCTCCGGTTCCTGGGACAAACTGGGCACTGCTGATTCATGTACCCAGAATGGAATTTATGGATACGGTAATCTCTTCCATCGTGATTACCATCCTGCTAACTATCGTGCTGCTCGCCCTTGCTGCCATGTGGATTGTCTCTGTCTCCCAGCAGATATCTGTCTCTTTAGCGTCTGCCACAAGCCGCCTGCAGGATTTGTCCGAAGGCAATCTGACAGAGGACGTTACCGCATCCCAGAGCAATGATGAGACAAAGCTTTTAACCGATGCGCTGGCAGAAACGATTGCCAGCCTGAACACTTATATCCAGAATATACATACCTGTCTCGGCGCACTGGCCGGCGGAGACTATACCGTTGCCATACCCGACAGCTTCCGCGGCGATTTTGTCTCGATCAGGGATTCATTAACCAATATTTCCATTTCCCTGAATCAGACGATGATGCGGATGAGACAGTCCTCGCAGGAAGTAACAAAAAATTCCACTGATGTATCCGATTATGCCAGACAGCTTCAGGATGCCTCATTCAGACAGGACAGTCTGCTGCTCCAGCTGGAGGAAAGCGCCGCATCCATTCACAAAGCCATTGAGAAAAACAAAGAACAGGTCCATCAGATGGAATCCTGCACAGAAAATGCCGGTGAAAAGACTGCGCTTGGCAGCGCTTCCATGCAGAGCCTGTTATCCATAATGCAGGAGATTCACGATTCTGTAGAAAAGATTTCCAATATCAGCAGAATGATCGGTGACATCTCTTCCCAGACCAGTCTGCTGTCACTCAATGCTTCCATCGAAGCTGCCAGAGCCGGAGAAGCAGGCCGCGGATTTGCTGTCGTAGCCGCGGAAATCGGACAGCTTTCCGGCAAAACGTGTGAAGCACTGAAGCAGACCGATGAAATCATCAGTCACTCGGTCAGCATGATCCAAAAAGGGGTAGACGCAGCCAGTGAAACAGCCGCCGCCTTTCAGGAAATCCAGACCGTCGCAGAACAGTACCGCAGCATCTCTGTCCAGCTTTCCGATACAGCAAAAGAACAGGCTGCCGCCGTATCCAGTGTAACCGGACAGCTGGATTCTGTCCGGGATATTGCCGGTGAAAACCGCAGACTGGCAGAAGAAACAGCCGCTATGGCCGAAAGCTCCTTAAAACAGGCCGAAAGCCTGCAGCAATATGTATCACAGGTAAAATTAAAAGAAACCGGGAGGTCCGCAGATGAATAAAAAAATATGCCTAGCCGTTCTCATTCTGACCCTTTTGTGCACCAGCCTGCTCGGAGGCTGCGGGTCCAAAAGCTTAAAAGACGGATTTTACACAGCACGGATGTCTGACTATTCACATGGCTGGAAAGAGTATCTGTGCATCCTCGTAAAAGACAACCAGATTGTATACGCAGAGTTCAATGCGAAAAACGCAAGCGGCTATATTAAAGCATGGGATAACGCATACATGCAGAATATGTCCGCGGTCTGTACCACTTATCCAAACGACTACACCAGAAAATATGTCGCTCAGCTGATGAAGGCCCAGAGCACAGACGGTCTTGATACCATCAGCGGCGCCACCAGCTCCGGCAAAAACTTTTTCAGACTGACAGAAGCGGTCCTGGAACAGGCTAAAGCAGGAAATCCGGATACCGCAATCGTGCAAAGTGAGACGGAATAAGCAGAGTGCAGCGTTTGCCGGGGATGCTTAGGGATTCTTACATTCCGGACACCGGAGCAATAATGCAACAATTTACATAATAATGTTACATATTGGCTACGCGGACGCTGGGAGAGGGAATTTGCCCCGTCTGCTGTGTCCGCTCCAGAATGCAAGAAGCCCTAAGTATTCTGCATCCAGGCTGTGGTACCGGACGGGCGCGACACCTACTTCGCTTCTGGC
>CANTHI010000231.1 GCA_947653505.1 uncultured Eubacterium sp. | reverse complement strand
TTTTAAACGCAGCGCAGGATAAAGCTGATGAAATGATTGAGCAGGCAAAACTAGACAGAGCGCAGGCAATACGAGAAGCTGATCAGACTGGATGATGAAGGGGAATTTGCGATGTCAGACGAACTGCTCGAAAACAGCCTGCTGATGTTATCCCGTTTTCTACACAAACATTATGGACAAAAAACAGTTATCCTGATCGATGAATATGATGTCCCGCTGGACAGTGCTTATCAGTCTGGCTGTTACGATGCTATGGCAGAATTTATCAGAACCCTGTTCGGGCAGGCTCTTAAAACGAACAGTAGTCTGTATTTTGCCGTTCTTACCGGATGCCTGCGGATATCCAAAGAAAGTATTTTTACCGGAATGAATAATTTTAAAGTATATACGGTAAAAGATGTGCGGTATAAGGAATATTTTGGATTCACAGATGCAGAAGTCAGACAGATGCTGGAATATTATGGATATACAGGCCAGTATTCTGCTGTAAAAGAGTGGTATGACGGATATGTGTTTGGTGATCTTGGTATTTATTGTCCGTGGGATGTCATTAATTTTTGCGGGGATCTGCGTGACGGAAGTATAACCGCACCGCAGAATTACTGGCTGAATACCAGCAGCAATCACATTATCCGAAAGTTTATCGGGCGGGCGGATGAAACAGCCAGAGATGAGATTGGACTTTTGATCAGTGGAAAAAGTGTTCAGAAAAAAATACGGCAGGAGCTTACTTACAAAGATCTGGATTCCAGCCTGGAAAATCTTTGGAGTATCCTGTTTACAACAGGGTATCTCACAAAACGTGGTAAAGAGGACGGCTGTCTGACAGAGCTGGTTATTCCGAACAAAGAAATTCAATGGATTTTTAAAGAGCAGATACAGGAATGGTTTACAGCAGAAACAAGAAAAGATCTGCAAAAGCTGCAGCGCTTTTGCAGGGCTTTTGAGGAAAACGATACTGATACAATTGAGACGGTCTTCACATCATATCTGAGAAAAACTATCAGCATCCGTGATCATCAGGTAAAAAAAGAAATGAGAGAAAATTTTTATCATGGAATTTTACTTGGTTTATTGGCAGGCACGGATGGATGGGATATTAAGTCAAACGCAGAATCTGGAGAAGGATACAGCGACATCAGTATCGGGATCGGGGATAAGGCAATCGGCATTATTATAGAATTGAAATATGCTGAACGGGCAACTTTTGATGAGGCGTGCGGAAAAGCGCTAAAACAGATCAATGACAGGAAATATGAGGATTTACTGTTGGACGAAGGCATGACTGTTATCCGTAAATATGGGATTGCGTGTTATAAAAAACGGTGCCGGGTAATTTCAGATAGTTCATTGTCCGCATAGCCAATACGCGACACTTCTATGTAAATTGTTATAGTTTGCTCTTAAATTTGCGCTTATAAAAATCTGTCCCCGTCTGCCGCAGCCACTCCGAAATGCAGGAAGCCCTCCCCGAAAAATGAAAAAATACTTTCCTTATAAGAAAAGTTGTGTTATACTAGCTCCTGGACGTAAGGAACTGCGTCAGAATATGAAATATGCGGCACCTGATTCCGCAACACTGAATTTGAAAGGAGAATCTATTATGAAACACATTAAGACTTTAAATACCAGAAAACTGCAGAATACAGTAAAAAAAGGCGGTTGTGGGGAATGCCAGACATCCTGCCAGTCTGCGTGTAAGACATCCTGTACCGTAGGCAATCAGACATGTGAGCACAGCAGATAACATATGGGACAGATGGGGCGTGTTTAAAAATTTGTTTCTGAAAGGTTCTGAATGGTTTAAAGAGCAGGATTTTTTATGGAATGAATTTTTAAACACGCCCTGAATAAGGAAAAAAATTTACAGTATAACAGAAGCAGAAAGACCGTCCGCAACGCGTGCGGTCATTTGTGCGTTTGGTGTAGGAGGATGGAACAGGCTTTGAATCATCAGGTTCATCTATATAAAAATAATGGGTATCAGATCGCTCTGGATGTGAACAGCGGTGCGGTCCATGTCGTGGATGAGGTTGTCTATGATGTGCTTGGGCTGTATGAGACATGTACGAAAGCGGAGATTGTAAAACAGCTTGGAGACAGATATCCGGTGCGGGAAGTGGAGGAAGCTTACGAAGAGCTGACGCAGCTGAAAGAAGCCGGAGAACTGTTTACAGAGGATGCATACCGGGACTATATTTTTGATTTTAAAAACCGCCAGACAGTTGTCAAGGCGCTTTGTCTGCATATTGCGCATGACTGTAATCTGGCCTGCCGGTATTGTTTTGCGGAAGAAGGAGAATACCACGGCCGACGGGCACTGATGAGCTTTGAGGTCGGAAAAGCGGCGCTTGATTTTCTGATTGCAAATTCAGGAAACCGCAGAAATCTGGAAGTGGATTTCTTTGGCGGGGAGCCGACTCTGAATCTGGAAGTTGTAAAACAGCTCGTTGCATACGGCAGGGAACAGGAAAAGGTTCATAACAAAAATTTCCGGTTTACACTGACAACGAACGGGGTATTATTAAATGAAGATATAATGGCATTTGCGAATAAAGAAATGGCAAATGTCGTGCTGAGCATAGACGGCAGGAAAGAGACCAATGATTTTATGCGTCCTTTCCGGAATGGCGCGGGCAGCTATGATCTGATTGTGCCAAAATTCCAGACGTTTGCAGAAAGCCGGAATCAGAAAAACTATTATGTACGGGGTACGTTTACACATTATAATCTGGATTTTTCCAAAGATGTGCTGCATCTGGCAGATCTTGGATTTCAGCAGATTTCCGTGGAACCTGTCGTTGCGCAGGAAACGGATGATTATGCGATACGGGAAGAGGATCTGCCGCAAATATTTGAACAATACGATATTCTGGCAAAAGAAATCATCCGGCGGGAGAAAGAAGGCCGTGGATTTAACTTTTTCCATTTTATGATTGATCTGGAAGGCGGGCCTTGCGTGGCAAAACGGCTGTCGGGCTGCGGTTCCGGTACAGAATATCTGGCCGTGACCCCGTGGGGAGATTTATATCCATGCCATCAGTTTGTCGGAAATGAAGCGTTTTTCATGGGAAATGTGACAGAGGGCGTGCGGAATACAAAAATCCGTGATATGTTTAAAAGCTGCAATGTGTATGCGAAAGAAAAATGCAGGGATTGTTTTGCGAGATTTTACTGCAGCGGAGGCTGTGCGGCGAATGCGTATCATTTTCATGGGGATATTCAGGAAACGTATGAAATCGGGTGCGCCCTGCAGAAAAAGAGAGTGGAGTGCGCGATTATGATCAAAGCGGCGCTGGCGCAGGATTGATAAAGCGGCAGAATTATTATAATTAAGGAAGGGATAAAAGAATGAAAAAAGGAAAAGGCATAGCAATACTTTGTATTGTTCTGGCCTGCATACTTGGTCTGGGATATTATGCGTCCATTATCCTGTCTTCGACGGGGCGCGGAGAGAATCAGAATATTACGTTGGGCCTTGATCTGGCAGGCGGTGTCAGCATTACTTATCAGATTGTGGACGAAGGTGCGACTGCAGAGCAGATCAGTGATACAATATACAAGCTGCAGCGACGTGTGGAAGATTACAGTACGGAAGCGCAGGTAGCAAAAGAAGGCAGTGACCGGATTACGGTTGCGATTCCGGGTGTCACGGATGCGAATGATATTTTGGAAGAACTCGGAACACCTGGTTCCCTGGAATTTCAGGATCCGGAGGGCAATGTTGTCCTGACAGGGGATGATGTGGCAAATGCTACGGCCAGATATGTGACGAAAGATGGGAGAAATCAGGCAATTGTAGAGCTGTCATTTACGGATGAAGCTGCAGAAACATTTTCGGAGCTGACAGGTGAGAATATCGGCAAAGTTATTCCGATTGTATACGATGGAGAGACGATCAGCACACCGACAGTAAATGAGAAGATCTCTGGCGGTACGGCTTCGATTGATGGTATGGAATCTTTTCAGGCTGCAGAAACGCTGGCTTCCCAGATCCGGATCGGTTCCCTGTCACTGGAGCTGGAGGAGCTGACATCACAGGTTGTCGGAGCGTCATTAGGACAGGAAGCGATTTCTACGGCGCTGACGGCGGCGGCAATCGGACTGGCTCTGATTATCATTTTCCTGATTGCATTTTACTGGGTAGCTGGTGTAGCGACATCACTTGGCCTGCTCGTTTATACAACATCCGTGGTATCAGTCATTTATTTATTTGAGGTAACGCTGACACTGCCTGGTATCGCGGGTATTATTCTGGGTATTGGTATGGCGGTGGATGCAAATGTCGTCATTAATGCCCGTATTAAAGAAGAGCTTGCGCTGGGCAAGTCTACAGGAGCGGCGATTAAGACCGGATATCAGAAAGCGTTGTCGGCTATTATTGACGGAAATGTAACGACTCTGATCGCAGCTGCCGTACTGGCAGTGAAAGGTTCTGGTACGGTGAAAGGTTTTGCATATACGCTGGCGATCGGTATTATTTTATCTATGGTTACAGCACTAATTGTAACCCGTTATTCGATGTATGCGATTCACGCAATCGGATTTAAAGATGTAAAATATTACGGTGCGGCAAAAGAGCGTAAAGTGGTAGATTTCATTTCCAGACGTTATGTGTTCTTTCTTATTTCTGTCGTATTGGTTGCCGCAGGTTTTGTTGGCGAAGGCGTGAACGCGGCCCGCGGAAAGGGTGCGTTTAATTATAGTCTGGAGTTTGTCGGCGGTACTTCAACAACCGTAGATCTGGGCAAAAATTACGAGCTGTCAGAGATTGACACGGAAATTGTGCCGCTGATTAATGATGCACTGGATACTGCCGAGGTGCAGGTGCAAAAGATTGCGGATACCACGCAGGTGATTTTCAAAACACGGAATCTGGATCTGGCAGAACGTGAGACATTTGCAAAGGTTTTTGAAGACAATTATTCGATCAAATCCGATGCGATTTCTTATCAGAATGTCAGCGAGACAATCAGTCGTGAAATGACAACAGACGCAATCTGGGCAGTCGTGATCGCGGTAATTCTGATGCTTATTTATATCTGGTTCCGGTTTAATGATTTCCGGTTTGCATCCAGTGCGGTGATTGCGCTGCTGCATGATATTTTAGTCGTGCTGACCTGCTACGCGCTCGTACGTATTTCCGTAGGATCGACCTTTATTGCGGTTATGCTGACGATACTGGGTTACTCCATCAATGATACGATCGTAACGTTTGACCGTATCCGCGAAAATCTCAGGTCAAAGGCAAGGGTTACGGAAAGTGAATTAAAGGAAATC
The DNA here is from genome assembly GCA_947653505.1 of uncultured Eubacterium sp. The sequence continues at coordinate 1,017 of CANTHI010000231.1, read as the reverse complement.
GCAAACAAAAGTATTACGCAGACGCTGTCCAGATCAATCAATACATCTGTAACGACGTTTGTGATGGTATTGCTGCTGTATATTCTGGGTGTGGCGTCCATTCGCGAGTTTGCGCTTCCACTGATGGTAGGTGTAATCAGCGGTACGTATTCTTCGATTTGTATCGCGACGGAGCTCTGGTTTGAAATGAAGATCCGCCAGAAATCATCCGGGGAGAAGAAAAAGAGTGTAAAGAAGAAAATGGCATAAAACAGACATCCGGTATCCCATCATCGGGAATACCGGATGCAGGAAAAACACTGGCGGTATTTGATACTGGCGGTGTTTTTTTATGATAATCATCCCACTATTTCGTCTGCGTATCAGATTTTTGTCCCGTACAGTTTTTTTCTTTTGTACGTCCCAGCAGGTAATCAACGCTTACATCATAATAATCTGCCAGCTTAATGAAAATTTCGATCGGTATGTTGATCCTGCCGAGCTCGTATTTTGAGTAAGTAGTCTGTCTGACATTCAGGTAGTTTGCCAGTTCAATCTGTTTTTTGTCATTATCTTCCCTTAAGTTTCTGATATTTGGAAAAATCATGGAGGCCTCCTGTTCGTTTGAATTTTAGCAGTCATTCAGTCTGACGGAATTGCTGCTAATTTTTTTATTATTTTAAAAAAGTCGTGAAAAGACTATTGCAAAATAGTCGCAATACGACTATAATAAAGACAGCGCAGGAGATGAAAGAAACCATAAAGAACCAGTTTCCCTAAGCTTGCCGGATTTTGTGCGGACTGCACATGTCTGGATTTATGGTACTGAATTGAAAATCCCTTAAAATCAAACCAGCTTTCAGCCTGCGCTAAAGTATACAGACAGCATGACTGATTAACGGATTTTTTCGGGTGGCAGACAGGGCTGTTTCCCCATAGGCGCAAATTTAGAAACAAATGCAACAATTTACATAAAAGTGTTGCATTCTGGCTACGCGGACGCTGGGAGAGGAAATTTGCCCCGTCTGCTGTGTCCGC
>CANTHI010000230.1 GCA_947653505.1 uncultured Eubacterium sp. | reverse complement strand
AATTGTCCTTGAACCAACCGGTTCGCCGGTATCCAGATAATTTTTTATGATGGCTTTTAAGATTCTGGTCTTTCTATCATCAAGTCCGTCCATAAAAAGTACATTCACAGCCTTTCTTTTCAGATCATGATTCAGACAGCCTGAACCATTGTCAGTCATTTCCTGCAAAGTAAATATGAATAAATCATTTAGCTTTGTTAGCACTCAATTAATTAGAGTGCTAATATCGATATGATTAAGATAACACTCCCTATTTTCTTTGTCAACCTGTTTTTGCAAATTCTTTAAAAATTCTTTGCTAAAAAATTCTAAAGATTCTATAAACTAATGATAAACAATCTTCCTATTCCATCCATATACCTTCCACAGTCCCCTGCAGCAAATGCCCTGTCATCAAAATCACCGCAATACCCAGAACAAAACACTCCCAATTCTAATAAACTAAACATAAGAAACATGAAAGGTATATCTAAAATGAGAGATATCAGTGCGCTGCATCCCGAGCTTAGACGCAAAGCTCTGGAGATGGTCAGGTTATGTGACAGAAAGGGAATGAAAATCGGAATCGGGGAGTGTCTGCGTACCGTGGCAGAGCAGGATGCGCTTTATGCGCAGGGCCGTACAAAGCCGGGGTTGCGGGTGACAAATGCCAGGGGAAGCAGCTACAGCTCCCAGCATCAGTGGGGGATTGCGTTTGATTTTTACCGCAATGATGGAACCGGAGCATATAATAACGCAGGAAATTTTTTTGAAAAGGCAGGAGCGGTTGCGAAGTCGCTCGGTCTTGGATGGGGCGGGGACTGGCAGGATCCGGTAGATCCGCCGCATGTGTATCTGCCGCAGTGGGGCAGCACGACACAGCGTTTAAAGCAGCTGTACCAGACGCCGGAACGGTTTATGGCTGGCTGGGCAAAGGCACCGGTTTTTAGGACAAATAAAAGCTATGTAGTTACAAAGGCGTGCTATCTGCGGACTTCTGCCGGAGCTGGAGGAAACAGGGCAGCCTATGCGTCCCTGTCGAAGACGCTAAAAAAGAAATGCCGGTCAAAATCCGGATTTGCAGTGTTTCAAAAAGGAAAAAGATTCCGGCTGATGCGTACACAGACGGTACGGACGGATGTATGGGGAGAGATGAAATCAGGCTACTGGGTACCGCTTTTCCGTGCCGGACAGATCCGGGTCAGATCCTAAGCGAGCATATGTAAATGACCTGTGATAGTTTTTTACGGCTGTCACAGGCCGTTGTCTGTGGCAGCCCTGCCCCATTGGATGTAAAACCTATACATTCAAAGTTCAAAAGCAACTTTTTTGATAATATATTCCTTCATTTTCCCTTTCACCCTTTTTCACCAAAGATACTTTTTGCGTGCACTCTCAAAAAACGGCATAAATATCACAGGTTACTTACATACAATTCCCAACAAAAATTTTATATCTCTTATTTTTTAAATATACAAACAAAATGGAATTTCACCTTATAGAACTACCCAGGCTTCCAAAGAACTTAAAGAATGCAGCAATAACCCAGAACTTAGGACGGTAAATCATTCAGAACAAAAATAAAAAATGGAGCATACGGGATTCGAACCCGTGGCCTTAACAATGCGAATGTTACGCGCTCCCAACTGCGCCAATGCCCCATACGTTGATTATAACATAACTGACAGGAATTTTTCAACCCCCTATTTCATTTTTTTGCTCTACGGTTAAGCAGAAAATGCAAGCATTTATATAAAAATGTTACATTCTGGCTATGCGGACGCCGGATGGGAGACGGTAATCTGTCTGCCTGTGACTTTTCCAGAATACTTAGGGCTTCTTGCATTCTGGAGCGGACACAGCAGACGGGGCAAAGTGCCTCTCCCAGCGTCCGCATAGCCAGAATGTAACATTATTATATAAATTGTTGCATTTCCACTTAAGTTCGCACCTATAGCGTCGCGCCCGTCCGGCGTCCGCACAGCCGGACAGGCCCACTGGCAATCTGACTAACAGGTCGCTCCTCCAACAACCGTCTTCCCCAGAATCTTCTCCTTATCCACCGGACTATGCAAAAGCTTATCCTGCACATAATCAAATCCAAGCCTTGCAATCGTATCCGCAAAACGTTCCCCGGAGATGCCCTCATCGCGGAAGAACAAAATCGCGCGTTCCACTACATCAGTCACTTCTTCTTCCGAAGTAAAGACCTTTTCCAGTGCACGTCCTTCAGCTACTTTTTTGCCCCAGCGTCCGCCGATATATACTTTGTAGCCGGATATTTCTTCAGTCACAGCGCCAAATGGACATTTGCCAACGCAGCGTCCGCAGTGGTTGCATCCTTGTGTATCGATCCGGAGCTTTCCGTCTGTCAGAACGGCTGCTTTGAGCGGGCAGCTGTTCTGCACCTGGCAGACCTTACAGCCTTTGCATTTTGCCGGATCGATGGAAGGCACCCGCTGGCCGATAATGCCAAGATCGTTCAGATCCGGCTTTACACAGTTATTCGGACAGCCGCCGACTGCGATTTTAAATTTGTGCGGTAACGATACCCCGTGGTATCCCTGATAATATAACCGGTGCAGCTTTTCAGAAAGCGCAAATGTATCGATCAGCCCGTACTGGCAGGTTGTGCCCTTGCACGATACGACCGGGCGTACTTTGGAGCCGGTGCCGCCGGTTTCAAGGCCTGCTTCTTCTAAAAATGCGAACAGGGCATCCAGATTGTCATACGATACGCCCTGAATCTCCAGCGTCAGACGGGTCGTCATCGTAACCTCGCCGGAGCCAAATTTTTCTGCCGCCTCTGCAATTTTAATCTGCTCGTCAGCTGTCAGTTTGCCGTTGCGCGTAATGACACGTACGTTAAAGACATCCGGATACCGCTTATCCTGCAGACATCCGAGTCCTTTGACACGTTTAATCTCTTCTGCTGAAAGCTGCTTCCCATTCCGCGGTACCCTGACATCGTTAAAAAACGCTCCGCCCTCCAGTACCTTTGTGTTGGTATAGCCATATGCTTTCAGACGGTTCTGCAGGAAATAACCTCTCTTGCCTCTTGCACATACGAGCAGCAGCTTTGCGTCCTTTTCCAGACCTTCCAGCGGCCCGTTTACAGACGCCAGATCGATCCAGCGGGCATCCGGAATCGCCGGTGCCGGCTGTACGTCCAGCACGGTATATCCTTCTGCCGCGCCCTGCTGGTATTCAGCCGGACTCATCGACGTAAAAAGACCGGCAATTTTATTTTCCAGAATATAACATGCGGTCACAAACGGATGGATCGCCGTAGAAAACGGCGGCGCATAGGCAAAGTCCAGTGTATCAAAATCATCCAGCTTCATCTTCTGCGCGATCCCGACTACCGCAATATCCGTCATTTTATCTACCGCTCCCGCACCCAGTACCTGCATGCCCAGAAGCTGTCCGGAATCTGTCTTCGCAATCAGCTTTACAACAAATGCAGAAGCGCCCGGATAATAATGCGCTTTATCATCCACAACACATACAACAGACGTAGTCTCATAGCCTGCCGCCTGTGCCTGTGCTTCGGTCAGTCCGGTGCGTCCTCCATTGAGATGCGGCAGCAGCCGTACCACACCGGTGCCCAGACATCCGCCGTATCCGTTTCCGCTCCCGTTCATAGCCTTTGCCATTGCGCGTGCTGCCAGATTTGCCGTCGATCCCATCGCAGACCATTGCGGCTGTCCGGTCTGTGCATTTGTTACCATTGCACAGTCACCCACTGCGTACACATCCTCCAGATTCGTCTGCATCCTTGCATCTGTAAGAATCGTTCCTTTGTACATCTTCAGACCGGAATCTGTCAGAAATCCGGTTGCCGGACGTACCCCGATCGCCAGTATTACAACATCCGCTGCCAGAGCGCCCTGTTTTGTAAGAACCCTTTCTGCCCTGTCCGTTCCTTCAACAGCCTCTAATGCTGTAGCAGTCAGTACCCGCATGCCAGCTGCTTTCAGCTGCTTTTTCGCATACTCTGCCATCTCCTTATCATAGGCGTTTGGCATGATCTGCGGCGCGGCGTCAATAACCGTTACCTCCAGCCCCTGTGCCATCAGATTTTCCGCCGTCTCCAGACCGATAAATCCGGCGCCGCAGACAACTGCCCTGCGGCATTTGTTTTGTTCGATATAAGTACGTGCCGCTACCGCGTCATCCGGCGTACGCACACAAAAAACACCGGACAGCCCTGTCCCTTCGACTGGCGGAACAAACGGTTCTGCGCCTGTGGCTATGATCAGTTTATCATAGGTTTCTGTAAATGCTTCACCAGAAGCTTTTTTAATGGAAACCGTTTTTCCCACACTGTCAATGCCTGTCGCTTCGCATCCTGTCAATACTTCGGCTCCAGTCAGTCCGGCGTATTTCGCAGGCGTATTGACGATCAGATTTTCTCTGGAAGGAATGTCACCGCCGATATAATAAGGCAGGCCACATCCTGCATAGGAGATATCCTCTCCTTTGGTAAAGATTTTTACAACCGCATTCCGGTCGCACCGTTTCAGCTTTGCCGCTGCTTTTGTACCAGCGGCTACGCCTCCAAGTATTACGTATTTCATTCTGGTTTTTCTCCTTTTTGTTTTACATATTTTTCCACTTCCTTTATTATAATACCGGTTATCCATAAAATAAAATCGTAAAACATAATTGATATTATAGGAAAAATCTATATATAGACTAAAGATACATTTTGCAAAAGCAATAAGAATTTCACTTGCATTCAGCATCCCAAACCCGTAAAATATACTGACGGGCAGTAAAATTTGTCAGCAACGCCGACTCACAAGCGTCCATACAAAAAGCTATATAGAAAATTTTACCGCCCGTGAGTATAAAATGCATCAGGACACACCCAGACCCCGAAAGGAACCCCATATGACCATCCGCCACTTAAAAATCTTCATCGCAGTCGCAGAAACCGGCTTTATGAGCGCCGCCGCAAACCGGCTCTATCTGACACAGCCAACCGTCAGCCAGGCCATCCGCGATCTGGAAGACCACTATCATGTACAGCTGTTCGAACGGCTGCATAAAAAACTATATATTACACAGGAGGGCCAGCAGCTGTTAAATCTCGCCCTGATGACTGTCGGGAACTTTGACCATCTGGAGCTGTCCATGCAGCGGCTGAAAGAACGGATCCCGCTGCGAATCGGCTCCTCCCTGACTGTCGGCACCTGCCTGATGTCAAAAGTAATCGCAGACATGGAGCGGGAATATCCCCGACTGGATATCTGTTCTTTTGTCAGCAATACCGCGGAAATCGAGCAGAAGCTGCTAAGGCGCGAGCTGGATGTAGCCGTCGTGGAGGGCATTATCGAATCCCATGAACTGACCGGGATTCCGATCGTGGAAGACTCCCTCGTACTTGTATGTGGAAAAAACCATGAATTTTACCAAAAAGACGTCGTCTACGCTTCGGAGCTGGAAGGACGGAAATTTGCGATACGTGAAAAGGGCAGCGGCACCAGAAAGCTGTTTGAACAGTATCTGTCCACACACAATATCCATATCCGTACCGCATGGGAGGCCAACTGTCCGCGCACAATCCTGAACGCGGTCATCTATAACGATGCCCTGGCCGTCATGTCCCAGAGGCTGGTCAGACATGAGTGCATGCATCAGGCTGTAAAAATCTTCCGCTATGAAAACGACGCCTGGGAACGTTATTTTAAACTCGTGTTCCGGAAGCACCGTTTCGATACAGCCGCCCCGCCGGATGGTAAAGCTTTGGATGCAGGCGCGGAACACTCCGGAATCCGCAGCCTGCGCAGCGTGCTGGAACGCTACCGCTTTCTGCAGCTTCCGGAAGAAATACCAGCCTGTGTATTGAAAAATGATATGTTATAGATAAAGAAATTCCTATCTGTGCCGATAATAATTGTAAGAACACTGAAAAATGGATTTGAAGGTGTCTGATGTATGATGCGCGTCATGCAGTAACTGTTGAAATTTACAACCAGGGAGGGGAGTAAAGCAGCATATGTTAATCATTTATTCCGGATTGAAAACGTGATGTTCGTAACAGCGCTTCACGATACTGCTTCCAAACGTAAGGAACAGCAGGAGCGTGAAAAGAAACAGTCCCGCAGCTTTGAAAGTGTCCTGCAGGAAGCGTGTGCGGATTCCATCCAGAAGGAAATTTCCTATTCTGCGAACGGCTACACGAAGGACGGCACAGCTTACTGCCACTTTGAAAAGCGCAGGGAATATGTGCACAGGTAACTTTAGAAAAAAGCTTCATCAAAAAGAACTGCCAGTAAAGAGTATAGAGAACAACAGGGACTAAGTGTTAAGGAATCTATGTCAAAAGTT
>CANTHI010000229.1 GCA_947653505.1 uncultured Eubacterium sp. | reverse complement strand
ATCGGGCAGAATACTAAGAGCTTCTAACATCCTTCCAAAGTCACAATGAAACAGGTCCGGTTCCCTCAGCCAGCTGTTTTTCTAAGGCGTTACATATAACTGCTTGCGGCTATTTTTCGAATGTCCGGTAAAATGTATTAATATGTACGTTTGTCCGGCCTGCCATTTCTCATGCTTTTGAGACAGTCTGTATGAATGAAACAGTATACGTAAAGCCTGGAAAGACCTGGCAGATACCCGCATCCGGCATCTGGGAATGCAGAAAAAACTTTGCTATTTTGCGCAGGAAAAGGTTCTTAAGTGCCTAAGTATTCTGCTTCCAGATTGTGGTACCGGACGGGCGCGACACCTGATACCCAATTGGGCACGCTATTCACTCTGGCGTACCGCCGACAGCTAAAGATGTCGTTTCGGTTACGCCGCCTGTGTACCGGAGAGAATACCAAGGGCTTCTGACATTCTTCCGAAGTCACAGCAGATGGGGCAAATTCCCTCTCCCGGCTGGTTTTCTCAGGCATTACATCAGATTACCGGAATGTTTATGTATTAATTTCTGAATGATATTTCACTGTAATATATGTAAAGCTTTTCTGCATAGTGTTTCGCAGCAATATGTATAAAGCTTTTGAAAGCCAGCCGGATGGGAGGCGTTGGCCTGTCTGCCTGTGACGTTGGAAGAATGTTTAGAAGCTCTTGGTATTCTGCACGATACACAGGCGGCGTAGCCGAAGCGGCACCTTTAGCTGCTGGCGGAACGCCAGAAGCGAACCAGGTGTCGCGCCCGTCCGGTACCACAGTCTGGATGCAGAATGCTTAGAGCTTCTTACATTCTGTAAAAGTCACAGGCAGACAGGCCAACGCCTCCCATCCGGCGTCCGCACAGCCACAATGCAACACTTTTATGTAAATTGTTGCATTTGCTCTAAAGTTCGCGCCTGTGAAACATTTCACCCGGCGCTGCCTTCTTCCAGATACAATCCTGCCTGCACCCTCCACATCTGTGCATATTTTCCGTCTGCCGCAAGCAGCTGCTCATGCGTCCCTGCTTCAATAATACGCCCCTGCTCCATCATATAAATGCAGTCCGCATCCCGCGTCGTAGACAGGCGATGGGAAATAAAGATGACCGTTTTTTCCTTTGCAATCTCATTCAGCTCCTGATTCAGCTGATATTCTGCAAGCGGATCCAGCGCGCTGCTTGGCTCATCCATAATAATCAGCTGCTGTCTGCGGTACAGTGTGCGCGCAATCGCTACCTTCTGCATCTCACCGCCGGACAGACTGACACCGTCTTTTTCAAATTCAGTCGTAAGCGGTGTTTCGATCTGATAGACCAGACGGTTATCCTGTAGCGTAAAATGGGCATCATACAGTGCCTGCTCCACTTCATAGCTTTCTTTTTTCGTATTTTCACTGATATCCAGCAGTACGTTTTCTTTTAGCGAAGCTGCATAGATCTTAAAATCCTGAAACACCGAACCGATCGAATGCCGGTAAGCGGTCAGTTCATAATCCCTGATATCCGTCCCATTGCAGCAGATCGTCCCGCTGTCCGGATCATACAGCCGCAGCAGCAGCTTCACAAGTGTTGTTTTTCCGGAGCCATTATATCCTACCAGTGCGATTTTCTGCTTTGGACGCAGCTTTAGACCGATATCTTTGAGCACCGGACTGCCATCCGGATAAGAAAATGTGACATGCCGGATATCAAACGAAGCTGGCTCAGATGATACGACTGGCAGATTTTTCCGCGATACAACCGAAGGTTTTTGGTAAACCAGACTGCGGATGTTGTGCACATAAGCAGCATTTTCCAGTACAGTTTTCCAGCCTGTAATCATCGTATCCGCGCCATAAGCAATCAGATCTGATGCCTTTAAGCTGCTTAATATACCGGCATAAGACATCGTATGCCGGACCAGCAGCTGATACAGCAGCATAGACCATGCCATCGCATTCCACAGATACGAACATATAGCCGCATCTCTTACGCCTGCGTAAAATAACAGCTTTTTCCCATACCGGCGGTGAATCTGACGGATTTCTTCCTGTGATCCGGAAAAATCCTGCCTGCATTTTTCCTGCATCTGCGGATACAGACGCAGATCTTTGGCATACTCCGATAAATAAAATACACGGTTCTGGTATTCACGCTTCTGCTCATATGGCAGACGTTCCATACGGGACGCCACATTCAGCCTGTTTTCCCTGCCTGCCAGCCACAGCTCCAGTATGACGCTGACTCCCGTCACCAGCAGGATCAGCGGATTCACCACCAGGCAGAATCCTATGGACAGCACAAGCCTCGTTACGGATGCACAGTACAGCTCCACCGTATCCAGATACCGGTCCACACAGGCGTCCGCCTCTTCTGTCGCAAGAATAAACTTCTGATAAAACTCCGTATCATCATAACAGGCCAGATCCAGATCTTTCGTCCGTTCATAAATATACATACGAAACGCCTGATGAAGGGCCGGCTGCATCCGCGGCATGACTGATTGTTTATAATAGGCAAACGTCAGGGTAGAGACAATCAGCACGGCCATAAACAAAAGCATACACCATAACACCCTGCTCCACGCATCCGCCTCTGCACGTTCCACAATGCCAAGCACATAATTTATAATCCAGACACTTTCAATAAAAATAGACACCTGCAGCTTGATGCTTTCAAAAACATGCAGCGCCATTCCCCGCGGACAGGCAGAAAAACAGAGTCTGGTCAAAAACCTCTGCTCTGCCATGACCTCTTTCAGGGACAGGCGTTCCTCTTTTGCCTTATGCTTTTCCCTTCCCTTTTTCTGATAATTCTGATGTTCCTGACGATCCTGAATCATATCTGTCTCCTTATACTGAAGCCTGATAATTTTTAGCCTGCGTGTGATACAACGCGGCATATTTTCCATTCTGCTCCATTAATCCGCTGTGGCTGCCACGTTCTACAATCCTGCCGTTTTCCAGAAAGTATACAATGTCTGCGTCCCGCACCGAAGACAATCTGTGCGAAATAAAAAACAGCATCCGGTTCTCACTATAGCGCAAGATATTTTTAAACAGCCCATATTCCGCAATCGGATCCAGCGCACTGCTCGGCTCATCAAAAACCGCTACCGGACAGTCCCTTGCAAACGCGCGCGCGGCAAGCAGCTTCTGACTCTGTCCGCCGGATAGCACCCGCCCTTCTCTGGAAAATTCTCTGGTCAGTACCGTCTGTTCCCGCTTCTCCCACGAAGCAGTCTCCTGATCCATGCCGGCCAGCTTTAACGCATGCCAGATGGTCTCCTGATCCTGCTGCGGCGTGCGGTGGACTCCCATCAGGATATTTTCCGCAACCGTATCCGCAAAGATTTTCCCGTCCTGAAATGCAGCCGTAAACAGTGCGCGGTATGCATGAAGCTGATATTCCCGGATATCGGTTCCATTTACAAGAACAACTCCCTGATCCGGATCATACAGACGCAGCAGCAGCCTGATCAGCGTACTTTTTCCAGAACCATTAAATCCTACGATGGCCGCATGCTCCCCTGCGTTTAATTCCAGACAGACATCTTTTAAAACCGGATGATCCTTCTGGTAGCCAAACCAGACATGCGAAAACGTAATGGTCTGTATCGGCAGCTGCGGTATCTTTCCGTCCGCGTCCTCCGGAATCTTTGGTTCATAATTTAAAAATCCTTCGATCTGAGTCATATAATAGCTGTTTTTCACATTTTCCACCGCTGACTCCGCACTATACAGAAAATTCCAGGTATTGCTGCGCATAAAATTCTGGAAAACCGCTATTTCCGCAAATACCATCGTCCCGCTGACAAGCGTCCGGTATCCGGCATAAATCAAAGAACCGTTGTACAGCAGCGTAAACGTAAAATACTGAAAGCAGAAGAAATAAAGCATATTTTTAGCCGCATACCGGCCGGCTACATCCTGCGCCGACGTAACCGCACGGTCATACTGCTGCCGGAGCAGCGAAAATACACTGCTCAGACGGATTTCCTTCGCATAATCAGCCAGATGGATCGTACGATTGACATAATCCGCGATCCGCGCAAATACCATAGTTTCCCGCTCCCTCTGAAATACCCGCCCGCTCAGCATACCATTAAATACGAAGCTGCCCAGTATCGGAAATATGATAAATAGCAGCGCATACCGGTCAATCTTAAAAATCATATAAAATCCTGCCAGTGCCAGCAAAAACGACACGGTCATATCGCAAAAATCATGCAGCAGCTTTGGCACCCGTGTCTTTGCCTCGCGCACCGCCATCATGTACTGATTATAAAACTCACTGTCCTCATAGCACGTAAGATCTGCCTGACATGCCTTTTGATACAGCAGCCGGTTCATATTCTCATAAAACCGGGCGTCTGACACCGGCCCTGCCACATACCGGACATACTGCAAAAACAGCTGCGTAAACAGCAGCGGCACAAACGCCGTCCATAACACTGCCATCATGCGGCTGAATGAAATATTTTTTTCTGCAAGCCCCAGAATCATCTGTGTAAAAAACGGTCCATAGATCAGCGGATTGTAAATCACACAAAACCGCTCAGCAAATTCCAGCGCAATCCGCTTTTTGTCAATCTTCCAGACAAGCTTTAATACAAATATATGGGCATGAACGATCTGATGAAAAGAACTGCCTGAAATCATATTACAGTACTCCTTTCGCATTTTTCTGTGAAAATATTCTTCTGATATAAAAATTCTTTTATAAAAGCATGCCTGAATCTGCCGCTGTTTATCCTGTACGCCGCATGTTCCGGCATGCTTTTGGGAAAGCTGTTAACAGCATAGCATAAAAAATCAGAAATGTGGGAAGTTGTCTGCGAATTATGGGATTTTGTCTCTGAATCATTTGTACGTAGCCTGAACTGTTACATTCCAATTGAACCAAATTACAAAAACAAGCGTTTTGGTTATTGCATACCAGAAATCTGTCTGATAAAATAATTTTAAAAATACTGCAAAATATCAAAACAGGAGTATCATGAGAAAATGGATATAAAAATTGTAATTATGAGTATGATTACATATTTACTGATGTTTAACAGAAGTCTGACTTTTCGTCTAACCGTTTTCAATAATGTCGTTATCGCAGTGGTTCTGGCAGCCTGCATGATAATTATGGAACCTCTGGCCGGTAATTTGTTTGTCATACCTATGTTTGCAGTATTGATGGTTTATATCTATTTCCAAAAAAGAGAAGATGGCCTGTGGAATATTTTTTAATCATATTGTCTTATATGCTTATCGTAATCGTGGACAATGTGACACACTTTATGTTTAGCCTTGCCGGTTTTGACCTGAAAGTTTACTGGCCGTTATACATGGTCATTGATGATCCCATATTTTTCTATGTTTGCGGGCTTTTGTCAAAAAAAGCAAAGGAAATGAAACATAAAGATTTTCTGGAGCTGTCACCTAAAATAACTGGTGTAATCGGCGCAAATTTATTATTATGCATGCTTATCTTCGTCATCCATATATCCATAACCGAACAGGCCGGCTCGTTTCCCAGACTTTTATTAGCAAGTGATATTTTGTATATCGCATACTTTGTTCTGACTTTTGCTATGATCACTATGATTGTCCGAGAGTATGAAACAAATGCCAGAATTACAATGAAGCAGCATTCGTATGATAATCTGCAGGAATATATGCACCAGATCGAGGAACTGTATCAGAATATGCGTGCATTCCGGCACGATTATGCAAACATTATGGCCAGTATGACTGCTTATATGAATGACAATGACATGCAGGGCCTAAAAGAGTATTATGAAAAACATATTCTTCCAGTCAGTAGCATCTTAAATAAAGAAAAAGATGCTGCAGCACAGCTGTATCATCTGGAAATCGTTGAACTAAAAGGTCTGCTATCGGTAAAAATAAATTACGCACTGGAAAGGAACATAAAAGTAACTCTGGAAATTGCAGACAGAATTAAAAAAATTAACATGAAAATCATCGACCTTGTAAGGATTACGGGAATCCTGCTGGACAATGCCATTGAAGCCTGTCAGGAATGTACGGAACCTGCCATCATGCTCGGCATTATAAAAACAGAGCAGAATGTGGCAATAATAGTAAAAAATACTTACATAAAAAAAGAAATTGATTACAGCAGACTTGGAGAATCCGGCTTTACAACAAAAGGAGAGCGTCGTGGAACTGGTCTGTATTATGTCCGAAACATAATCAGGGAATATAATCATGTAGTTCTGGATACAGAATATGGAGAAAGCCATTTTACCCAGCTGCTGGAAGTCTATGAAGATGACATTTCATAATAAAACACTTTCGTTTATGTATTTATTCGCGTTTAAGAATTTTTACTAAAAGCATACATGAT
>CANTHI010000228.1 GCA_947653505.1 uncultured Eubacterium sp. | reverse complement strand
TATGACGCACAGATAGCGCTTGATGAGGGCGGGGTTACAGAGGAAACACTGACTGTTACTTTCCCTAATACGGCTGTTTTATACCTCCGGATTTACAAAAAGACACCGGATAAAATGAAATATGTGATTGTCACACCGGGAGGGACGGTTCAGTATGATGTGCCGGTTATGAAGGTGCAGACATATTCGCTGGATGATATTTTTGAAAAAGGTCTGCTGATGCTGATCCCGTTTTATATTTTTTCACATGAGAAAGGGTTTCCGGAGTATAATAGTGATGAGCAAAAATTGGCGGAATTGAAGGCGGAGTATCACGAAATTTTAAAAAGGCTTGACGGACTGGAACAACAGAGAGTGATCGGGGCGTTTGATAAGCGTACAATTATAGAGCTTTCAGGCGATGTGATTAAAGAGATTGCACAAAAATATGAGAATGTGCAGAAAGGCGTAGGTGATATGATGAGTGGAGCATTGATTGAAACAGAAGCAAGAAAGATTTTAAATCAGGGAATAAACCTGACAAAGAAAAAAACAGCAATGAAACTGCTGAAAATGGGAAAACTTACAGTTGAGGAAATAGCAGAATGCTCTGAACTCAGCGTAACAGAAGTTGAGCAGCTTGCGGGACTTCAAATAGTGTCAGACTAACAAAGCAGAGTGAAAATTTTATATGTTATCCTTGAAGCAGGGAAATAACTGATGAGTCAGATTTGTTTCTCTGTTTTTTTGCATTGTTTGCTGGCATACGAAAGCTGGTCAGGTGGCGGGAGTCTGAAAAATATATACGCCGGGAAGAGGTCATATGATACCTGGTTCACATAATAACGAATAATTGCTGGTTAGGATTGAAAGAACAGAGTTTTTGTGCTATACTTTATACCTGCGTTGGACTTTTTTGATATGAGAAAGGAGTCCGTATATATAGGAAAAGTATTTTGAAACGCTTCCGGAAGCCAAAAACTGGCTTGCTGGCGCAAAGTATGAAGAACGGCACAATATAGTTGTTCTACGGCATACTTATGCAATCAGGCGATTGAGCGGGGTATGCAGCCTAAAGTTCTGCAACAGCTATTGTCACTGGTAAACGCCGTCCGCCAGTTTGAAGCAGCTATACCTGCCAGTTATGAAAAAAGGGCGTAAAAAGGGAGTAGAGAAAATTTATAGAAAGGCGGAAAGCTTTGTAAATCAAGGTTTTTTGGATAGGTATAAAGTATTATGAAACTAGGCATCGTCGGTTTACCGAATGTAGGAAAGAGCACATTGTTTAATTCCCTGACAAAGGCAGGCGCAGAATCTGCAAACTATCCGTTTTGTACGATTGACCCGAATGTGGGCATCGTATCCGTACCGGATGAGCGGATCGATAAGCTGGGGGCGCTTTACCATTCGAAAAAGATCGTTCCGGCAGTTATAGAATTTGTCGATATTGCCGGACTCGTAAAAGGAGCCAGTAAAGGCGAAGGGCTTGGCAACCAGTTTCTGGCCAATATACGGGAAGTCGATGCAATCGTGCACGTAGTACGGTGTTTTGAAGACGAAAATATCGTACATGTGGACGGAAGTATTGATCCGGCACGTGATATGGAAACCATTCAGCTGGAGCTGATTTTTTCAGATATTGAAATACTCGAACGCAGAATTGCAAAAATCGCAAAACAGGCCAGAATGGACAAGACGCTTGCCAAAGAGCTGAAACTGGCAGAAGCAGTGAAAGCGCATCTGGAAGAGGGAAAGCCGGCCAAGACTTATGAGATTGCGGACGACGAAGATGAGCAGGCATGGTTTAAGACCTATAATCTGCTGACGGCAAAGCCGGTGATCTATGCGGCAAACGTGCTGGAAGATGATCTTGCAGATGACGGAGCTTCCAATCCGTATGTAGGGCAGGTCCGTCAGCTGGCAGCGAATGAGCAAAGCGGGGTATTTGTCGTCTGCGCACAGATTGAGCAGGAAATCGCAGAGCTTGACGACGAGGAACGTGCAATGTTTTTAGAAGAACTCGGGCTGCAGGAATCCGGACTGGACAAGCTGATCCGCGCAAGCTACCATCTGCTCGGGCTCATCAGTTTTCTGACATCCGGAGAAGACGAAACCAGAGCATGGACGATCAAAAATGGAACCAAAGCACCACAGGCAGCCGGGAAGATTCATACGGATTTTGAACGCGGTTTTATCCGTGCAGAAGTTGTCGCATATGAAGATCTGATTGCGGGCGGCAGCATTGCGGCAGTACGGGAAAAAGGTCTGGTACGGCTGGAAGGAAAAGAATATATCGTCAAAGATGGTGATGTTATCGTCTTCCGATTTAATGTATAAGCTGAAAATAGATCTTAAAAGTGTCCGGATCAAAGCAGCGGCATATACTAAGAAAAACAGGTGTTTTGAATATGCGGCTGAGAGAATTACAGGACAAAAATGTCATTAATATGAAAAATTGCAAATGCCTTGGAAACGTTGCAGATCTGGACCTGGATGAAAAAGATGGAAAAATCCGGGCGCTGATCCTGCCAGGTCCGGGGCATTTTTTTGGGATTTTCTGCAGGGAATACGAGCTGTTTATTCCCTGGTGCGACGTAAAAAAGATCGGGCCGGAAATTATTCTTGTGGATGTGGATGAGAAGGAAGTGACGCATAAATTGTGAGGGTGTAGCAGATACTGGTTTTCCGGACACCGGATGAGGGAGCTGGCCCTGTCACAGATCCAGCCCCTTTTTAAAATAAATGGAAAAACCCGTTGACAGCCTCTGCATGAAAGGTTAAACTGAGCCTATAGGTAATATAACGCCCCATCTTCCGGTGCTGACCGTAACCAGAGGATACATAAGACAAAGCTGGAGAGGAGAGACAAACATGAAGTGTCCATTTTGCAGCAGCGATAATACAAGAGTTATCGATTCAAGGCCAGCGGATGATAACAATTCCATACGCCGCCGCAGACTGTGTGATGCATGTAAGAAACGTTTTACAACGTATGAAAAGGTAGAGACGATCCCGTTAATTGTGATCAAAAAAGATAATAACAGGGAGCAGTTTGACCGTTCCAAGATTGAGGCTGGTATTCTGCGTGCCTGCCATAAGCGTCCGATTTCTGTCAATGCGATTAATAAGCTGGTAGATGATATAGAGACAGAGATCTTCAATATGGAGGAAAAAGAGGTCCCGAGTACTGTCATCGGTGAAATTGTGATGGATAAATTAAAGGATCTCGAGGCTGTTGCTTATGTGCGGTTTGCGTCTGTTTACCGTGAATTTAAAGACATCAATACGTTTATGGACGAGCTGAAAAAAATACTTGATAAGTAAAAGGATGGAGACTGATGCTGCGTTATTTTTATCCGGCTGAGTATGTGAACTCAGCATATGGGATTGATTTTGAACAATTGTACAGGCAGGGGTACCGGGGTGTGATCTTTGATATTGACAACACACTCGTTGCGCATGGCGCGCCGGCAGATGCACGGGCACTGGCGTTATTTGAACGGTTAAAAAAGCTGGGTTACAGGTGCTGTCTGCTGTCTAATAATAAAGAACCGCGTGTGCAGATGTTCAACGAAAAGATCAAAGCAGAGTATATTTTTAAGGCACATAAGCCGCGTACGGCGAATTATAAAAAGGCGATGGAGCTGATGAAGACAAATAAGGATAATACGCTGTTTGTAGGCGATCAGATCTTTACAGATATCTGGGGAGCAAATCTGGCAGGGATCCGGACATTTCTTGTAAAACCGCTGAATCCGAAAGAAGAGATTCAGATTGTGCTCAAACGTTTTCCGGAAAAGATTGTTCTTCATTATTATAGGAAGTCGTTAAAAAGAAACCAGCACCAGGACAGCAGGCATAGCAGTCCAAAGCATGAAGAGAAAAAGCAAAAACGTAAAAGATAAGAAACATAAAAATGAAGCAAAAGAACGAACAAAAGAACAAACAGACAGGAGAACAAACATGAAAATTATTATTGGCAACGATCATGCGTCTCCGGATATGAAATGGGAGATCGTAAAATATCTGGAAGAGATGGGGCACGAAGTGGTAAACTTCGGCGTAGATACGACAGAAAGCTGTAATTATCCGGATATTGGTGAAAAAGTAGGGCGTGCCATTGCGGCAGGTGAAGCAGACTGTGGCGTTTTAATCTGCGGGACAGGCGTAGGCATTTCGCTTGCGGCCAACAAAGTAAAAGGTGTGCGTGCAGCTGTATGCTCGGAAACAACGACGGCCCGCTTTGTCAAACAGCATAACAATGCAAACATCATTGCGTTTGGTTCGCGGATCGTGGGGGTTGAGACGGCAAAGGATATTGTAAAAGCCTATCTGGAAGCGGAATTTGAAGGCGGAAGACATCAGACCAGAATTGATCTGATTCATGAGATTGAAAACCGGTAAAAAAATAGTTGAAATATATTGTCATTTATTATATGATAGAACAAGTGGGTAGAAAACCCAGATTGTTTTAAGGAGGAAATAATCGAATGATTTCAGCAGGAGATTTTAGAAACGGAATTACGATTGAATTTGAAGGAAATATTTATCAGATTATTGAGTTTCAGCATGTAAAGCCAGGAAAAGGGGCAGCTTTTGTAAGGACAAAGTTAAAAAATATCAAGAGCGGCGGTGTTGTGGAAAAAACATTCCGTCCGGTAGACAAATGCCCGCAGGCACGGATTGACCGCAAGGACATGCAGTACTTATATTCGGACGGAGATCTGTTTTATTTTATGGATGTAGAAACGTATGATCAGATTCCGATCGGAACGGCTACGATTGGAGACGCTTTGAAATTTGTAAAAGAAAACGAGATGGTAAAAATCTGCTCTTATAACGGGGAAGTATTTGCGGTAGAGCCTCCATTGTTTGTAGAGCTGGAAATCTCTGAGACAGAACCAGGCGTTAAGGGCGATACGGCAACAGGCGCTACAAAACCGGCAACAGTTGAGACAGGCGCTACCGTATATGTACCGCTGTTTGTCAATCAGGGAGATACGATTAAGATCGATACAAGAACCGGTGAATATTTATCCAGAGTATAAAACTCAGATGTTTTGCAAAGGGAGAATGTTATGCTGACGGTCGGAATCAGTAATGAATTGAGTAAAAATGTGACAAAGGAAACAACGGCTGCCGTACTTGGCAGTGGAACGCTGGATGTCTATGCGACTCCGGCGATGGTTGCCCTGATGGAAGAGACATGTATGAAAAGTGTGCAGGGAGAGCTGGAAGCCGGATGTGGGACAGTCGGAACCGGTCTGACGATTCATCATGTATCCGCGACACCGGTAGGGATGCAGGTACGCTGCGTCAGCAAGCTTGTGGAAGTAGATGGGCGTAAACTGGTGTTTGATGTGCAGGCTTTTGATGAAGCCGGTCTGATCGGACAGGGAACGCATGAGCGGTTTATTATTGAAAATGAGAAATTTTTCAGCAAAGCGCAGGGCAAGCTGAACGCATAGCACAGGAAAACGGTTCTAAAGCAGACAGGACAGTTTTTCAACAGTCCGGCGTCCGGACGGTGGTATAGAATACAGCTTATGTAAAAATACAGATGCAGGAAAAAGACACTTCCGAAAAGAAGTGTCTTTTTCCTGCTGCATGTAAAAACACAGTTTACTGAAATACAGCCTTAATGCAGATTCAGCTTTGCAATCAGATCACCCAGTGACGTAGAAGCAGATTCACTTGTATGGTATTCAGCTGCCTGTGCAGATTCCTCAAGATCTGTTTCTGTAACTTCCTCCAATGCGCGGATGCTCAGGGAAATCCGGTTGTCATTGGTATTTAAGATTTTTGCACGTATGGTCTGTCCGGTCTTAAGCACTTCAGAAGGCTTGCGGATCCGGCGTTCACAGATCTGGGATACATGTACCAGTCCGGTCAGGCCGTTTCCAATATCGACAAAAGCACCATAGTTTGTCAGACTTTCTACTTTTCCTTCTACAACAGAGCCTGGTACAAGCATGGAAATCTGATGGTTGCGCTCCTCTTCGGCGCGTTCTTTCAATACAGATTTTGCAGAAAGCACCAGCTTTTCTTTTTGCGGGTCTGCCGTAATCACACGTACCTGCAGTTCTTTTCCGATAAATACCGAAGGATCTTCGACATAAGAAAGGCTTAGCTGGGAAGCCGGAATAAATCCACGCAGTCCCTCAGCATAAGCAATTACACCGGCATTGACCGCTTCTTTGACGCGTACGGTCAGGATGGTTTCGCTGTCCATCGCGGTTTTTAATTTTTCCCATCCAAGCATCTGGTTTGCTTCTTTTTTGGACAAAAGAATATTGCCTTCCCCATCGTCCAGACGGATGACAGTTGCCTGAATCTCATCTCCCGGATGCAGATTCTGCAGAATCAGATAATCAGGGTCGTCGCTTAATTCTGA
>CANTHI010000227.1 GCA_947653505.1 uncultured Eubacterium sp. | reverse complement strand
TTATCCTGCAGGCTCTGATGATTTTGAAAATCTTCATAAGCTGTTTTTCCTGCCTTTCTGTCAGATGTCTGCTTTATTATATATGTAAGTATGGAATATTACAATAGCTGAAAATGACGGACTGGCTGGCGGGAATATCAATATTTTACCTGTTTCCATCAAGTAATTACGATTACCGGGGGGGGGTAATCTGATAGAATGTGAGCACGTGAAGGTGCGCAGGATACAGCCTGCGCAGATATTACCGATTCGGAAATAAGGAGGACAGGAAAATGAAGGAATGAACGCAGTGTACACAGAGAAAACCAATAAGAATGGAGAAGGAGGTTTATGAGTATGAAAAGATGGAAAAGAATCATAGCAGGCATGCTGTCTCTGGTGTTTTTTATGACATCGGTGCGGATCAGTTTTCTGGAGAAGGCGCATGCGCAGGGAACAGAACGAACGATTGTCTCAAGGGTAGTGACGGGAGAAAACGGCAAGAGCTATGTAGAAGTGGACGGCAAGCCTTTTATGTATGAAAATGTGGAATGTATGGGAACCTGGCAGCTGCGCGGATTTGATAAAAATTCTGTTACAGGATACGAAGACCCGCTCCCGATGGAATGGCTGGAAAATGTTTTTGAGAAAACAGCTTATGCCGGATATAATACGGTCAGCACATTGTATGGAGCGAACAGGACGCTGGCAAGGAAATTACAACGGGAAGTGCGATTACAGCGACGGCTGTTTATGCAGGGGCAGACAAAGGAAATTATATTACGGAGTCAGTTGTCATCTCGATGATAAAATCAGACTGTGCTCATGCCGAAACACGGCCTGAGGGCACAATAGCAGCCGGATGCCTGACAGAAGGCTATACCGGAGATACATACTGCAGTATCTGTGATAAAATGATCATACCGGGAGCCTCCGTTCCTCCTTCAGGACACAGCTTTGTGAATTATGTATCAGACCAGAATGCATCGTGCAGCGCGGATGGAACGGAAACGGCAAAATGTGAAAACTGCGATGCGGCAGATACACGCATTCGAAAAGGAAGCAAAACAGACCATGCTTATACGAGCCGGGTAACAAAAGAGCCGGGTGTATCGGAGACAGGAATCCGGACTTTTACATGTACTATATGCGGGATGTATATACGGAGGAAATCCCGAAAAAAGAACAGAATACATCAGGCGGCAGCAGTTCAGGCAGCGGCAGCAGTTCGGGCAGCGGCAGCAGTTCAGGCAGCGGCAGCAGCTGGGGCAGTGGCGGCAGTTCAGGAACAGGAACTGCGTCTGGAACGCTGCAGGGCAGCACGAATACTGGAAATCAGACAGACAGCAGCAGGCCGGATGAAAAGACAGAGACAGCGCCGGATGGAACTGTGAAAAAAACAATTACGGAAACAAAGCCGGACGGGACGCTGAAGGTAACTGTAACGCAGGAAAAACCGGATGGCAGCACATCGGAGACAGTAACGGAAACAAAGCCGGACGGAGAGGTATCGTATAGAAAAGAATTAAAACAGAACGACGGCGGTGCATCTGCATCCATCCAGTCTGAATGGAACCGTGGAAAGCCTGTTGTAAGTTCTTTGATACGCACAGGGACCGCAGGTGAAAAAGGCGAAATAAAAATATCATCCGGCCTGATGGAAGGCATAGCAGAAAGCGTCAGCAGCGTTGTCATAGAGGTGACGCCGGAAACGGTAAATTCAGCAGCGGCTGATAATAAGAATAGGGTGATATCTATTGATATTCCAGACGTGAAAGGCATGGATATCGAAAAAATCGTGATTGCAAAAGACAGTATTGCGGCAGCAAAAGCAGAAAACAAAGGAATAACCGTGAAAGTGGCAAATTCCGAGGGGACACAGGCTTTCGGCAGTTATACAGTTACCATACCAGCTTCACAAATGGCAAAGATGGATTTGTCTTTGGAGGAAGTAAATATTACGGTACACGCCAGCCTGTTAAAAGACGCGTCCGCCAGCTCCAGGAAGGAAGCGATTGATAAAATTGTAACTGCCAGTAAGGTGAACCAGAAAAAAACCTGCCTGATAACGGTTGCTTCTAATGAAAAAAATGGAAACCTGCAGGGAGGAATGCAGGTAAAAATACCGGTGACGGATAAGACCGGAATCGCCAGCGGGAAAACGGTTTATGTATATCAGTATGATGAAAAAACAGGAAAGCTTTCTGAGACAGCATTTTGCGGGAAAAAAGTGTCTTTAGACGGCAGCATCAGCCTTGATGTCCGAAAAGGGGCAGATTATGTTGTTTCTGCAAAGAAACTCAGCGGGAGTAAGATCGTTACGGTCAAAGACAGCATATCCGCATCTGTATCGAAAACATCTGCGAAAGCCGGCAGTACAGTAAAGGTAAAGGTCCGTCTTCCAGAAATGGTCAGCACGAAACCGGAATTTGGCAAGGAAAAGGCTGTGATCACCTATAAATCCAGCAACAGCAGGATTGCGTCCATATCGAAAAACGGCACCGTTAAGACGAAGAAGAAAGGGAAGGTTACACTTACCGTAACGGTGAAGCTGTCTGGAGGACAGAAGGTTGTGAAAAAGAAGGTTATTACGGTAAAATAATCTTAAGCAGCATATCAATAATTTACCTGTATCTGTCAGGATATTACGGTTACAAACCAGGCAGGACTGTGTAAAATAAAATCATCAAAACAAAATGCGCCGGGACATCCGGCGCATAGGATTTAACAATAAGGAGGATTATAAGTATGAAAAAAAGAATGGCATTACTGCTGGCAGCGCTGATGTCCGTATCCATAATGACAGGCTGCGGCTCAGATAACAGCTCTGAGAAAAATACTACAGGGAACGGTTCCGCCGAAAGCCAGACGGACAGTCAGGATACGGCTCAGAATGAAAGCGGCGGCCAGGAAGCTGAGGGTGAGGACGTTACGATCCGCTGGATGCAGTTTCAGGTAGAGTATACGAACCAGGTAAAACAGATGGCAAAAGCATATGAAGAAGAGCATCCGAATGTGAAGATTGAAGTGGAGGTGATCGGAGACGATTATTATGATGTATTAAAGACCAAGGCATCATCCGGGGATATGCCGGACGTGTTTATGACGGCTGGTTATAATGAAATAGTGACTTACAAGGATTATGTTACGGATTTGTCAGATCAGGAATTTGCGGGACAGATTGCAGACGCTGCGTTGGAATGCATATCTTTGGATGGTAAAATAGTCGGGCTGCCGGTACAGATGTCTGGAAACGGGATTGTATATAATAAAAAGATATTCGAAGAAAACAATCTCGAAATTCCGACAACGCTCAGCGAACTGGAACAGGTCTGTGAGACTCTGCAGGCAAAAGGCATTACGCCGTTTGCAAATCAGTTTAAGGATGACTGGCTGCTTGGGCAGTTTGTAAATTATGGTTTTGCCGGAGGAGATGATACGATTGGCTTTATCGAGGGATTGAATGAGGGAAGCGTAAAGATAGCAGATACGGATAAAATGAAAGATTTTATGAATGTGCTGGATCTGATGTTAAAATACGGTCAGGAGAAGCCGCTGGATGCGGGCTGGAATGAAGCAGCCGCGACATTCGCGCTTGGAGAACAGGCGATGATTTTTGAAGGAATCTGGGCAAACGATACAATTACGGAAATTGCTCCGGACATGGAAATCGGCTTGTTTGCGCTTCCAATGTCAGATGACCCTGCGGATACGAAGCTTGCGGCGGACGTAAACGGTGTATGGCATGTGTCGAATACTTCCAAACATGCGGATACGGCAAAGGATATTTTAAACTGGATTGTTTCCAGCGATGCAGGGCAGGATTTTCTGCTGAACCAGTGCCAGGTAATCCCGGCAATGGAGGGAATGACATTCCAGGGGACAAATCCGCTTTCACAGGATGTTTCTAAATACATGGAACAAGGCAACACCATTATCTGGTCATGGCCGCTGTGGCCGGACGGCTATTATAATGAATCCGGCAAAAAACTGCAGGATTATATTTCAGAAGGGAGTGGCGGCCATCAGGCGGCACTGCAGTCACTGGATGATTTGTGGTCGAATCTTGCATCAAAATAATCAGAGTTCGTAACAGTCTGACTGAGGCTGAACGATGCAGATACCGGCGCATCAGGAAATACGCGCATAAAGCGCAGCCGTTTCTGGGTGCGCCGGACACAGAAAAGAGGGAAACATGAAAAATAAGAAAAAAGAATTAATATCAGAAGTCCTGATTTTTGTCATGCCTCTTATGGTTTTGTATTTTATATTTTTTATACTGCCTCTGGCCGAAGGGATTTATTATTCTCTCCTGGACTGGGACGGCATCAGCAAAGACAGAAATTTTGTGGGGCTTAAAAATTACATAAAGCTGTTTACAAGTGATTCCGATTATTTTGTGTCACTTGCGTTTACCTTAAAATATGTTGTATTAAATGTTATACTGACCAATGTGCTGGCGTTTCTTCTTGCTCTTTTAGTGAATTCAAAATTAAAATGCACGAAATTCCTGCGTACCTGTTTTTTCCTTCCGAATGTTATTAGTATGCTGATTGTTGGATATATCTGGCGTTTCCTGTTTAATCAGGGATGTGCTTCGCTTTATAAGGCTACGGGATGGGACTTTTTTAACATCAGCTGGCTTGGCGGGGGAAATGTTTCTGTTGCCGCTATGGTCATCGTGGCGATGTGGCAGGGGGTTGGCTATATTATGATCCTATACCTGTCTGGATTGCAGATGATTGATACCAGCCTGCTGGAGGCAGCCGCGATTGACGGGGCTGGAAAAGTGAAACAGTTTTTTAAAGTCACGCTGCCACTTATGATTCCAACCATCGGGGTTAATCTGTTTATGGTGGTATCACAGTCCTTCCGCCAGTTTGATTTAAACCTTTCCCTGACAGGCGGCGGGCCGGGCAGACAGACAACAAGCCTTGCGCTTGACATTTATACAGAAGGCTATCAGAATAACCGGCTGGGCTATGCGGAAGCAAAGGCACTGATTCTGTTTCTGATTGTCATTGTCATAGCAATGCTGCAGTTGAAACTGACGAGTTCAAAGGAGGTGGAAGCGTAATGGCTAAACTAAGAAATGCCAGGAAGATTTTGCTGGAAGTGCTTATGGTTATTCTTGCAGTTATCTTTATTTCACCTGCATGGATTGTGCTGACCAATTCTTTTAAGCCGCTGGGGGAAATACTGACAAATACATTTGGGCTGCCGAAAAGCCCAAGCCTGGAGAATTTCCGGTATGTTTTGGAAAACATGAATTATATAAGGGTGTTTTTTAATACAGTCTGTATCTGTGTGTTTGCGATAGCATTTACAGTTGTTCTGAGCGCTATGTGCGCATACCGGCTGTCCAGGTGGAATAATAAAGCCAGTAATGCGATTCTGCTTCTTTTAATGGCTTCCATGACAGTTCCGTTTCAGAGTATTATGCTTCCGTTTGCGAAAATATGTAAAAGCATGAACCTGACGGACAGCATTCCCGGGCTGATTCTGGTTCTAATCCCTTTGTATTGTCCAATGGCAGTGTTTATCTTCCAGGGAGCGATTAAATCAATACCAAAGGAAATTGAAGAAGCGGCGCAGATGGATGGCTGCTCGAAACTGGGGACATTTTTTAAAATTATTTTTCCGTTGTTAAAGCCGTCAACGAGCAGTATTGTAGTATTGTTCACACTGCAGATGTGGAATGATTTTACACTTCCTCTGATTATGCTGCAGAGTGAATCGAAAAAAACAATTACAACAACTGTGTATTCTTTTTTCAGCGCGTATTCGATGCGCTGGGATTATGCACTGACATCCCTTGCACTGTCCATTCTGCCGATGATTATTTTCTTCCTGTTTATGCAAAAATATATTATTTCCGGTATTGTGGCTGGTGCAGTGAAAGGATAGCAGGATGAAAATTCTGATTACCATACAAGATACTGGAAAATGGCATTGTTATTGACAGGTGTGGTCTTCTGGGGTATCAGACAGTAACAAAACTGTGGCTGGCATTACTGTGCCAGTAGTGAATTTAACATAAATATATATACGAATAAATGCACCCGATAAAGACAGCCGGAATGGATGTTCTTTGTCGGGTTCTTTCTGTTGTTCAGTGAAAGAACAGGTTTTACCCAGGATAATTCTGTCGGAATCTTCTCATGGAAGACGCCGGAAGGCTGCCCGGGAGGAACAAAATGCTGTCCCAACGAAAGGGGATGACATGTCCATGACACAGGTAGGGAACGGATTCTAAAAGACGCAATTTCCTATAAAGGGACAAATTTAAGCTGGCTGCAGTCCAAAGTGGCTGTGACGGAAGTTTCCGAGCTGTACCGGAACAAAGGTACAAACAGGTATTACCGGGCCTATGTGGAAGTGCAGAAAGCCAATGTAAAAG
>CANTHI010000226.1 GCA_947653505.1 uncultured Eubacterium sp. | reverse complement strand
CCCAGCGTCCGCGCAGCCAATATGTAACATTATTATGTAAATTGTTGCATTTCCATAAATCCTGAAGTTTTTGCATTTCCCCACCATCCAATACTTGAAATTTACACCCAAAAGTAATATGATAGATGTGTAAAAAGTACCAAAAATAAACGTACATAAGAAATCACATTTGTTTATATTGAATGAGAATCCAGACCGTTTATAAGGTACGAATCAAACATACAGGGTGGACGGAAATGAAAGACTTATTAGAGATCAGGGACGAAATCGATCAGGTAGACAGAGAGATTACAGCGCTGTACTTAAAGCGCATGCAGCTGACAGGTGAAGTCGCCGGATATAAGATCCGGACCGGAAAAAAAGTATTTGACAAAGAGCGTGAGCGTGAGAAACTGGAGAAACTGTCCTCGCTCGTCACAGGCAGTTTTTTAAAACACGGCATCCGGGAATTGTTCGAGCACATCATGTCCATCAGCCGCAAGAGACAGTATCAGCTTCTGACCGAATATGGTCTTAAGGCTCCAATGGAATTTACAGAAGTAGAAAAAATCAGCGCAGAAGGCAGCCGCATCGTTTTCCAGGGTGTGGAAGGCGCCTATGCGCACATCGCGATGAACCAGTATTTCGGTAAGCAGGGGGAAGGCGCCAGGCTCCATTGTTTTCATGTCGACAGCTGGCGGGAAGCGATGGAGGCGATTCAAAGCGGCAAAGCGGATTATGCGGTGCTGCCGATTGAAAACTCTACGGCGGGTGTCGTGGCGGAAAATTATGACCTGCTTGTGGAGTATGACAACTATATCGTGGGGGAACAGATTATACCGATCCGTCACTGCCTGCTGGGCCTGCCGGACGCGTCACTGTCTGATATTACAAGTGTGTATTCACATCCGCAGGCGCTGGCGCAGTGCGACCATTATCTGCAGATGCATGAGGAATGGGACTGTGCGACGGAGAGCAATACAGCGGTTGCCGCCTGCAAAGTAAAAAATTCCGGAAAGAAGCACAAAGCGGCGATTGCCAGTGAGCTGACGGCGCAGCTGTACGGACTTAAGATTCTGGAAAAAAATATTCAGACTAACAGTGAAAATTCGACCAGATTTATTATCGTAACGAATCAGAAAATATTTTTAAAAGGTGCGGCGAAAATGAGCATCTGTCTGGAAGTAAAGCATCAGAGCGGTTCTTTGTATCATGCATTATCGCATATTATTTATAATGATCTGAATATGAATTTTATCCAGTCCAGACCTTTGAAAGGGCGCGAAGGGACGAACTGGCAGTACCGGTTTTTTATAGATTTCGCAGGGAGTCTGAATGACAGCGCTGTATCCAATGCACTGCGCGGGCTGTCTGAGGAATGCGAGACTATACGTGTGCTTGGAAATTATTAGGATAAGCTGAAAAAAGGAGAAAGGATATGGCAATTACAACATTTGCAGCAATTTATATCGGCTCTTATGAAGTGAGCCTGAAAATCTTTGAGTTGTCCGGAAAAAAGAAAATCCGTGAAATCGATCATATCCGTACAAGGCTGGAGCTGGGGCGGGATACGTTTCACTCCGGTGTCATAGGTCCGGATCTGGTAGATGAGCTGTGTGTCATACTGGCGGATTTTGCAAGGATTATGCAGGGCTATAAAGCAAAGGAATACCGGGCATTTGCGGGAAACGTCGTTGGCGAAGCCAAAAATATGATGTTTATTTTAGACCAGATCAGGACGCAGACCGGACTGGAGGTCGCGACGCTGAGCAATTCGGAACGGCGGTTTCTGACTTATAAAGGAGTCGCGGCGCGGCCGGGATTTGACAAGATGACAAAAGACAGCGCGGCGGTCATCGATGTGGGCGGAGGGAGCCTGCAGATTACATTATTTATCAACGGGCGTGTCGTGACGACGCAGCATCTGGCGATCGGAACGATGCGGCTGATGGAAATGCTGTCGGATATAGAACATAACGTCCTGCATCTGGAAAATCAGCTGGAAGAGCTGGTGGATAAAGAACTGGCCGTCTTTCTGGCCCAGTATATGCAGCCTGGGGAAGAGATTAAAAACGTTATTTTAATGGGAGATTATATTTCAGAAATCATGCGCAGGCTGAGTAAGAACGGAGAAGTTCTGAGCGAAGTGGGGGCGCCGGAATTTATCAGTTTTTTGAAAAAGCTGGATAAAAAGAGTGTGGAGGAGATCTCAGAGATTTTAAATCTGTCGAATGAAAAAGATATTCTCGTACTGCCGTCTGTGATTTTGTATGCCAAGCTGACGCAGGCCATGCATGCGCAGACGATCTGGTTTCCGGATGTGGATACGAGCGACGGGATCGCGTATGATTATGCGCAGACGCATAAGATTGTCCATACGGCACATGATTTTGAAGAAGATATTTTATCAGCGGCCAAAAATATGTCGATGCGCTATATGAGCTATTCCCAGCATATCGATGCGCTGACGGACATGTCGGTATTGCTGTTTGACGCGATGAAAAAAGTACATGGAATGGGAAAACGGGAGCGGCTGCTGTTAAAAGTAGCGGCCATGCTGCATGACTGCGGAAAATATATCAGTCTTGCCAACAGCGCGATCTGCGCCTATCAGATTATACGGGCGACGGAGATTATCGGCCTGACCCATCTGGAGCGGGAAATGGTTGCAAGTGTGGTATTGTACAATTCGTCGCCGTTAGATCCGTATGAGGAACTGGCAGACCGTATGGATCAGCACAGCTATTTAATCGTGGCCAAGCTGGCGGCAATCCTGCGGGTAGCAAATGCGATGGACCGCAGCCACAGACAGAAGTTTAAAAACGTCAGGGCAGTATTAAAAAACAAGCAGCTGGTGATTACGATCGAAACACTGAGTGACATCGCACTGGAAAAAGGACTGTTAGCAGCGAAATCAGAAGCGTTTGTGTCCATTTTTGGCATCAGGCCTGTGATCAAAGAAAAGCGTGTATATACATAAAAGGAGAGGGAGGATTTCATGGAAAAGACAACTGAATATGGAAAACCGGAATATTTTGAAAACCGGGAGCTCAGCTGGATTAAGTTCGACCGGCGGGTCTTAAATGAAGCACGGGATAAGACGATTCCGCTGCTGGAGCGGCTCAAATTTATCAGCATTACATCCTCGAATCTGGATGAGTTTTTTATGGTAAGGGTAGCCTCGCTCAAAGACATGCTGCATGCGGGCGTGAAAAAGGCAGATATCGCGGGTATGGATGCGTTAAAGCAGCTGGAACGGATCAATGAAGATACGAGAGAACTCGTCAATCTGCAGTATTCGACGTATAACCGGTCGCTGCTGCCGCTGATGAATCAGGAAAATATTTATATTATCGACGCGTATGAAAAATTAACAGAAGAACAGGCCGCTTTTGTCGACGACTATTTTGAAAATGAAGTCTATCCGGTATTAACGCCGATGGCTGTGGACGCCAGCCGTCCGTTTCCGTTAATCCGGAATAAATCCTTAAATATCGCGGCAGTCATTGAATACAAAGGCACCGGCGGACTGCTTGACCACAAAGCCCAGGAGGAGGAACCGGATGATCTCCTGCTGGAGGAAGCATCCGGCACAACCGAAAAACAGACGCAGGAACCGGAGCAGTCAGGTATCAGGGAAAAAGAGAAAAAAGAAAAGAAGAAAAAGAAAGGCATCAAGCCAGAGTTTGCCACCGTACAGGTGCCGAGCGGTATGGCAAGGCTCGTACCAGTGCCGTCCAAAAATCCGGATGAGAAAGTCTTTATTCTGCTCGAACAGATTATTGAAAAAAATATCGATAAGCTGTTTTTAAACTACAAGGTTGTATGTGCCTATCCATACCGGATCATGCGTAACGCGGACTTTTCCATCGATGAAGACGAAGCGCCGGATCTGTTAAAGGAAATCCAGAAGCAGCTGAAAAAACGGCAGTGGGGCGAGGTCATCCGTCTGGAAGTCGAAGACGGCATTGATAAAAAGCTGCTTGCGTTTTTAAAAGACGAGCTGCATGTGGAAAATAAGCAGGATATTTTTTATATCAACGGACCGATAGACTTTACTTTTCTGATGAAGATGTACGGGCTGGAGGGCTGTGACCATCTGCGCTATGAGCCGCACAAGCCGCAGCTCGTGCCGGAGATCCTGCCGGGAGAAAATATTTTTGAGGCCATTCAGAAGGGGGATATCCTGCTGCACCATCCGTACCAGAGCTTTGGACCTGTTATCGAGCTGATCCATCAGGCGGCCAGCGATGAGCAGGTACTGGCGATTAAAATGACGCTTTACCGTGTCAGTGGCAACTCTCCGATTATCGCGTCGTTAGCGCAGGCTGCGGAAAACGGCAAGCAGGTAACGGTGCTTGTAGAGTTAAAAGCACGTTTTGATGAGGAAAATAATATTGTCTGGGCCAAAAAGCTGGAGCAGGCAGGCTGCCATGTCATATATGGAATCGTCGGCTTAAAGACACACAGCAAAATCGCGCTTGTTGTAAGAAGGGAAGACGAAGGGATCCGCCGCTATGTGCATCTTGGAACCGGAAATTACAACGACTCCACCGCGAAGCTGTATACAGACTGCGGCGTCCTGACCTGCTCGGAGGCAGTCGGGGAGGATGCCACAGCGGTCTTTAACATGCTTTCAGGCTATTCCGAGCCGCTGAGCTGGAATTCGCTGGCGGTAGCGCCAATCTGGCTGCGCAAAAAGTTTTTAAAGCTCGTGCGCCGGGAGACGAAAAACGCCAGGGCGGGAAAGCAGGCATATATCCGCGCGAAGATGAATTCGCTCTGCGATCAGGAAATGATCGAGGCGCTTTATGAAGCGTCGTCAGCCGGTGTAAAGATCCAGCTGCTGGTCCGCGGCATCTGCTGTCTGCGCACCGGCATCAAAGGAGTCAGCGAAAACATCCATGTGCATTCGATCGTCGGCAACTTCCTCGAGCACAGCCGGATTTTTGATTTCTGCAACGACGGACATGCGGAAGTCTTTATGGGAAGCGCGGACTGGATGCCGAGAAATCTGGACCGCAGGGTAGAGATCGTATTTCCGGTTCTGGATCAGGAGCTGAAAAAGAAAGTGCTGCATATTCTGGACGTGGAATTTGAAGACAATGTAAAGGCACATGTACTGCAGCCGGACGGTACTTATGAAAAAATCGACAAACGCGGCAAAATGCTGGTAAACTCGCAGGAAATCTTTTGCAGGGAAGCAGAACAGTTAGTCCCAATGCAGGATAAGGCATACAAGGACCGTGTGTTTGTTCCGGCAGAACCTGTCGGTTAAAGGTGCACAGAACCATATCACAGCACAGCTGCAGGAAAATAAAAACAGAATCAAAACTATGTAATAGGAGAAAAGACCGCCTGATTCAGACAACCGCTGGTACTGAAACAGGCGGTCTGATTTCCGGCAGATGAAAGGAGTTTTATGACAGGACAGTATAAGATTTTATTCAGCGATCTGGATGCGACGCTTTTAAATGACAAAAAAGAAATAGAAGCGGGGACAAGGGCAGCGATTGATGAAATGCTGCGGCAGGGATATTATTTTGCGGTCTGCACCGGACGGCCGCTGGCGAGTGCGCGGGCGGTGGCGGCGCAATCTGGTCTGGATTGCAGCGGATGCTATATTGCCGCCTATAATGGCGGGGTTATTTACGATCCGTCTAAGGACAGGATCATATCGTATGCTTCAATCCCGCTGGAAGTGGTGCGCCGGATGTTTGCGCAGGCAGATCAGGAAGGTCTGTATATTCATACTTATGACAGAAAGGATGATAAAGTACTTACGGCGCGCCATACACCTGAGCTGGATGCGTATACCGCGCATACGAAGCTGGAGCCGCAGACCGGACCGGATATTCTGGAGCAGATGAGCGCAGAGCCTGCAAAGATGATTGTGATCAGTCTGGACCAGCATGAGCGTCTGGAGCAGTTTCAGAAAGAAAACGCAGGATGGACAAAGGATGTGTTAAACAGCTTTTTTTCCTGTGAGCAGTATCTGGAATATTGTCCGGCAGGAATCTCCAAAGGAGCGGCAGTTAAAAAGCTGTGTGCGTATTTAAATCTTCCGGTCACGGCATCCGTTGCGGCAGGGGATGAACGCAATGATATCGCGATGCTGCAGGCAGCAGGCATAGGCGCCGCGCCGCGCAATGCACACCAGATGGCAAAGGAAGCTGCGGATTATGTATGTGAAAAAAATCATGAAGAAGGGGCTGTGGGAGAGGTGATACAAAGATTTTTCCTCTCGTAAACAACTATGGAGGTATCATCATGCAGGATACATAAAAGTGTTGCGTATTGGCTATGAGGACGCCGGATGGGAGGCGGTGATCTGTCTGCCTGAGACTATTCCAGTGGGATTTTTCTCCGATAGCAAAGAAAACAATGGACCAGTTAAAACGGCTTGGTATTACCAATCTATTAATG
>CANTHI010000225.1 GCA_947653505.1 uncultured Eubacterium sp. | reverse complement strand
TGCATCCTGCGTTTCCAAGTTCTCTTCCTGATTTTCCGACGTTTCTACTGTTTCCTGCCTGCCAATATGAAGAATCTATCGTTCTTTCATTTTTGCAATCTAAAACAATCCCCGTTACGGCCCGATAGAAAACGGCCGCTCCGGCTTCCCATGAATCTGCCTGTATATCACAATCCTCTGCCTTAAAGAATCACTGCCACCATGATATACTGCCACCTCAGATTTTCCGTCTCCATCCATATCTAAAATCAGAAATTCAGGGAAATAACAATACTCGCGCATGTCTGATTCTCCATGCATATTAAAACAGCATCGGAACTTTTTTCGTTTTCCGTCTATCCCAAGCTGCACAGCCCCGATGTAATCCTGATACCAGGACCCGGCCGGCGGCTGACAGAAAGAAATCCCGCTGCCAGACGGCCCAAACGCCCTTTCGCTTACGGATACCCGCTGGATATTTGAAAAAACATCCAGAACCGCTTTTCCATTTTTGAATAATGCAGATATGGTATACACAGCAGCATTGTGATTCAATGGCAGAGTGTCCTTTTTATTTCTGCCATCAGCTATCTTACAGTCTTTCTCCTCACGGACTATGACATTCGAAGCTGTAACCAGTTCCATACTGGCACCGTTCCAGTCAAATGTATAAGACTCTTTGATTACTACGGGACTGTCCACAGTATATTTGTTTAAATACTTTTTAAAATACCGGTTCCATCCAGATTTTGCGGGCTGCTTCCGCAGGCTGTATAATTTATACTTTACCTCACCAGGAAACAGTTCCCATTTGCCGCTGGTCATAACCCTGCAGGAATAATCCGGATGGCTTCTGCTTCCATATATAGCCTGATCCGCTTCTATTTTATACGGAAGCTTTTCTGCAGGCAGCGCTTCCTTTAAAAGAGTTGCCTGCAGGATACTGTATACATTTTTTTCTCCATCTCCATTTAACATCTGCCGGCCTTTTTGAACGTAAGAGACCGGAAGCGCTTCGTTCATATCTGAAAACTGAATATATGTCATGGAATCTGCTTCATCTCCATTGTATACAGCAGTCTGTACCTGCTCTGGTACAAAAATCCTGCATACAAGGCAGCACATCAGAGTCAGTACAAAAGCTATCTTTTTATACCTCACGCCTTATCTCTCCTTTTTATGCATTCACGACAGCTCCTCCAGATACTCTTCCAGACAGATTCCACGCTCATGGATTTCCTGTGCCGCTTCCCTCCCGACATACCGGTAATGCCACGGTTCGTAAATAATTCCGGTCAGGCGGCTTTTATCAGCCGGATAACGCAGGATAAATCCATATTTCCAGCTGTTTTCCATCAGCCATTGCTGGACGGGTGTGGATTCCTGTGCGGTATCCAGTATCTGATGACTCTGGTCTACGATATCAACTGCCAGCCCGAGCTGGTGCTCGCTGGTGCCGGGGCGCGCTACAGAAGTGGCTGCTTTCGTTCTGGCATCTTTTTTGGAATATCCCTGTACACGCAGTTCGTCGATTCTTTCCTGAAACAGGGTTTTCTGTTTTTGATGCGAACGGTACGAAGAGCAGATCAGGGGCCGTAGTCCGGCGCTGCGGCAGTCATTCATCATTTCTGTCAGAAACGGATAGCACCGGCTGTCTATGGAATGGCCATTTGGCAGCGGGGTCAGGCTGAGATCCTGTGCATAATCTTCCGGCAGCTTATTCCACGGATTGGCCAGAATCAGATTCCAGTCACTGGAAACCTGCGTAACATGGGAAGTATCATCATCGTCAGTCGTTGTATCGACGAGAAGCCTGTCTGGCAGATATTCCGGAACAGACTGGATCAGGCCGTCTGCACTGGCTGAAAACTGCACCTGATTGTCTGTATCCGGGTAAACCTCCGAACCCGTTGCGCCGTCTACGGAATAGAACGTCTGCTCATCTGTGTTTGTGACCGGAGACTGTCCGCCATCATCTGGCAACAGACCTTTTCCCGGTACCAGCTGGCCTGTGTCCGCATCCGGATACTGGGCGGAACCACTATCTGTATCATTCGCGTTATTGCTACCGGAAGACGCTGGCGGATAAGCGCTGGCATCTTCACTGGAAGATACTGACGGACTGGAATCCGTATGGCCATCCGGAAACGTCTGACGGCCATCTGAATCTTCTGGCAGCGTATAACCATCTGTTGCATTTTCAGGCAGCGTGTGACTGTCGTCTGAATCCGGAGATGCCGGATTGTCACCGGCATCAGACGATGTTATTTTTTCAGCTTTCTTCCGCAGATAGTTCGCAGACGTTCTGGAATCTGCAAGCTGTGCCATTGTTCTGGCTGTCTCTGAGGGGTGTTTTAAGGCAGCCCATTCCGGACCAGCCAGCAGTGTCACGGTAAAGACTGATGTACAGAGGGCACATTTGGCGCAGAGCCGGAGCAGGCGGCGGTTTTTATTCTTTTGTATGGCAGTCTGTCGCTTTGAAGCATGGTATGTATATCCGGAAGGCTTCTTTTGTGTATGCATGGCAGTACCTCACTTTCCTGTTGGGGATGTTTCAGACAAAATATCCCATATAGTTATCGGACGCTGTTGGATAATGATAAACGCCTAATTCAAAATCGTGCATTCCGGACGTATTTTTAATGGAATCTGAATCGTTGTGCTGTCTTCTTCTTTTAGCTGTATCGTATAATAGGCTTCCAGTATGCCGGAGTCCTGCTCAATTAATGAATTAAAGGAGTGGACAAACGATGGTTCCAGTACGGTGACGGGCAGCTCATAGTAATGCTCAGCGAAGCTGGCGACGGCATCTGCAAAAGTATCCAGAATATCACGGCTGCCTGAGCAGGCCAGCGCCCGCGTCTGCTCGATAAACATGGAAAAAGAAACCGCCTTCCCGCTTTTGTCATCGATCCAGACATCGATCCAGTAACCGGAATCAAAATAAATCGAGCAGGACCAGACAACAGCCGTAGTAATGTCCGGAGCAGAAGCTTCCGGATCATCCTGTCCGGTCAGCCCGGTACCGGACGGGAAAGCATCTGCCTGTCCGTCCGCAATATCCGTCAGTAAAGTTTTTTCGGATAAAATGGCAAGCTGCAGCTGTGTCGTATAGTTTGTAATATCATATGTGAAACCGGAGGAGAGTACATCGTATTTTTGCAGCTGCTTTACCAGCTCCGCAGCTGTTTTGTAGATTTCCTCATCGGTGCGTTTGCTTCCGACAGACGGATAGTCGACAAAATAGTGGTTTTTTGAAAACAGACGCAGGGTGTCATACAGGCTGGAGCTGTAAGTAAGCTCTGGCGGTTCCATCTCAGTATGTTCGATTCTGGCAAAAATCTGGCGGTCCTGATAACTGCCCAGCGTGGCAGGCAGCAAAAAGCCGGCAGCGCAGACAGCAAGCGTGACGGACAGATAAAAACAGGAAATCAGAAATTTTTTCATGCCAGTCCTCCTTTCAGGTCTACGGTCACAGTCGTACCGCGGTTTTCTTCACTTTCAAAAGCAATGGTTCCATGATGCATCCCTGCGATCTCCGCGCAGAGCGTCAGCCCGAGTCCGGCGCCGCCCTCAGCCCGCGAGCGGGATTTGTCCACACGGTAAAAGGCTTCGGTAATATGCGAAAGGGCGTCAGCCGGAATGCCTCTGCCATTGTCCGTGACCCTGATCTGACAGCCGTCTGTCGTCATCACAGACTGTACGGAAATGATACCGCCGTCCGGCAGTGCTTTTCTGGCGTTTTCGATCAGATTGACGAGCAGGGAGCCAAAGAAATCTGTATCCAGCATACAGTATCCATCCTCACAGTCACATTCCAGCGTCACCTGCTCTTTTGCAAGCACGGGCTTTAGATGACTGATAAGATTAGAGATAATATCCGCCGGAGATGCTTTTGTAAGTGTAAATGATTCGTGTCTGGATACAAAGATATCCAGCAGCTTTAACGACAGATGCTCCAGCCGTTTTCCTTCGGAAAAGATATATTTTGCGGCATCTATCTCGTCTTCTTTTGATAAAGTCTGGCTTCGCAGCAGATCCGCATATCCGATAATGGACGTCATGGGCGTTTTCAGCTCATGGGTAAAATTTCCAATAAACAGATTCTGCCGTTCTACCGAAGCGCGCAGCTCTTCGATGCTGTTTTGCAGGTGATCGGCCATCAGGTCAAAATCTCTGGAGACAGCGCCGACTTCATCATTGCTCTTAATCCTGCTGCGGTAATCGTAGTTGCCGGAAGCGATTTCACGGGACGCCCGGGACAGCCGTGCCAGCGGTCTGGTCAGAAAAAAAGCAAGGACATAGGAAAAGCAGGCGCATGCCGTGATCAGTATCAGAAAAATCTGCTGGTACAGCTCCTGCTGGCTGTCACGCGCTTCATAGATGGATGATATATCATAGGCGGCATCCAGATAATATACTTCCCTGCCGACAAAAAAAGAGCCGGAGAGCTGAAGATAATGGTGCAGATCCGGCGCTGAAAAAATCGTACAGGCAAGGTGGGACATGTCCGTCTGATCGGACAGGTTTTTCAAATGTGCGGTAATCATTCCTCTGGAATACAGCGTCTCCGTCTGTGAGTGCAGCTGCAGCGCGGCGCTGAAAGCATCCTGGGCGGAAAGCTGCTCCAGTATTCTGGAAATGTCTTTTTCATCGGTCCATTTTTCCATATTATTGATGATCTGCAGGGTATTTAAGATCATGCGGTACGATTCCTGCGCCGCTGTCTTTTCCTGCTGCAGGGACGTATGGAAGTTGATGGAGATCAGGGCGCTGCCGCCTGCTCCGAAAAACAGCGCCATCAGTGTAATCATACAGCAGGTAGCTTTCATCCGGAATTTCATAAGCTATACCTCGAGCCGGTAACCGACTTTATTGACTGCCAGCAGCTCTTTTTCCAGATGTGCCTTACGGCGCAGACGCTGGATATGCAGATCTACCGTTTTGCTTCCATAGATAAATTCCTTTTCCCAGATACGCTCATAGATCGTTTCCCGGTATAAGGCTGTATTTGGATTCTGCACAAATAACAGCAGCAGTTCATATTCTTTTGGCGTAAGTGCGATATCTTTTCCATCACGGGTTACTTTCCGCGATCTGGTATCAATGACAAGTCCGGCGACCGTAATCGTTTCTTCTGTCTTATGATACCGGCGCAGCACGACATCGATACGCGCCAGCAGTTCTACAATTTCAAATGGTTTTACAATATAATCTTCCGCGCCCATCCGCAGGCCTTTGACTTTGTCGGCTACAGAGTTTCTGGCAGTAATAAATATCACAGGGATTTCCAGCGGACGGATATATTCCAGCAGCTCAAAACCGTCGATATCCGGGAGCATAATATCCAGCAAAATCAGATCATAGCTGCCAGCATCAATCAGATCCGCAGCTTCTGTGCCGTTAAACGCACAGTCACAAAGATATCCGGCATTTTTCAGGCTTAACCGGATCAGGTTGGAGATTGGTTTTTCATCTTCCGCGATCAGTATATGAATCAAGGCAGGTTCCTCCAGAGTGAAGTTTTTACAGTCGTTGTCATTTACCATACAACGGGGAAGCATCAAAATGGCAAATAAAGTATGGACTGCTGCAGTGTCTAAAAGAAAGTATTTAAATTGTATCAGACAACTATGGAAAAAGCAAACAGAATGCGTTATACTCTCTATATGAAATGACCAGCACAGGAGGAAAATAAAATGGAAAATGTAAGACGTGTATTTGCTGAAAAAAAACCGCCGTTTGCGGTAGCGGCAAAGGCTTTAAAACATGAGATCCGGCATTATCTGGGTATTACAGGTGTCACAGACGTACGTGAACTGATCCGGTATGATGTGGAAAATATAGCAGACGAAACGTTTGAACTGGCAAAAGTCACCGTGTTTTCAGAGCCGCCAGTCGATGATATTTATGAAGAAACGTTCGATGCGCGGGGAGGCAGGGTATTTTCCGTAGAATATCTGCCGGGGCAGTATGACCAGCGGGCAGATTCTGCCGCACAGTGTATCCGCCTGCTGAATGAGAAAGAAGAGCCGGTGATCCGGACAGCTGTCACGTATGTGATATCCGGTAAGATGAATGAACGTGAATGGGAAACGATCAAAAAACACTGTATCAATCCGGTAGATTCCAGGGAAACCGGAATGCAGAAACCGGAAACGCTTGTGCAGCATTTTGAAGAACCAGAAGATGTGAAGATTTTTGACTCGTTTACGAAGATGTCACAAGAAAAGCTAAAGCAGCTGTACACATCGTTAAATCTGGCCATGACATGGAAAGATTTCCTTCATATCCGCAATTATTTTCAAAACGAAGAAAAGCGCGATCCTTCCATGACAGAAATCCGCGTACTGGATACGTACTGGTCAGACCATTGCAGGCATACGACATTTTTAACAGAGCTTAAGGACGTGACGTTTGCAGACGGCTATTACCGCAAACCATTCGAAGA
>CANTHI010000224.1 GCA_947653505.1 uncultured Eubacterium sp. | reverse complement strand
CTTGCATTCTGGAGCGGACACAGCAGACGGGGCAAATTTCCTCTCCCAGCGTCCGTGCAGCCCAAATGTAACATTTTTATGTAAATTGTTACATTTTCACTTAAGTTCGTGCCTATGGTGCAAACCCTGCGCATTCCTGGCCCGTGAAAAGTAATGAAACGCTCATACAAAAAAAGAAGCCGGCCTGTATCCACAGGCCCGGCTTCTTTTTTTACAGTTTCCCACTCATTTTCTTATATTCCTCCAGCCTGCAGGCTGCATCTTCGCCAGCCTTTTCAAACAGTGCCTGTGCATGATCCGGGAACTGGCGCGCAAGTGCGCTAAAGCGTACCTGTCCCATCAGATACTCCTGAAAGTCGCCGGTCGGATCTTTGGAGTCCAGCGTAAACGGATTCTTTCCTTCTTTTATAAGGTCCGGATGGTAGCGGTACAGATGCCAGTAGCCCGCTGCGACTGCCTGTGCCATATTGTCCATACTTCTTCCCATTCCTGTCTTTAATCCGTGGCTGATACATGGCGCGTATGCGATAATAAGGGAAGGGCCATGATAGCTTTCCGCCTCGCGGATTGCCTTAAGCGTCTGGTTTTTATCGGCGCCCATTGCAACCTGCGCCACATAGATATTGCGGTAGGTCATCATCATTCTGCCAAGATCCTTTTTCCCGGATTTTTTACCGGAAGCCGCGAATTTGGCCACTGCCGCGGCTGGTGTGGACTTGGATGCCTGCCCGCCGGTATTGGAATAGATTTCCGTGTCAAAGACAAGCACGTTGATATCTTCTCCTGATGCGAGTACCTGGTCCAGTCCGCCGTAACCGATATCATATGCCCAGCCGTCTCCGCCGATCATCCAGATGGAGCGTTTGGTCAGATAATCCCTGTTTTTGTGAATTTCTTTTAGCAAATGCAGCTTCTTTGGATCTCCGTCTAACGGAACGTCATCGAGTAAGATGCTGGCTAAAACCTGCTGTACTTCTTCTGCTGCTTCTCTGGATGCCCCGCCTTCTTCCCGTACCTGAATCCATTGCCTGAATGCGTCGTAAAGCATCGGCGCAGATGACTCCAGCCCCTGCTGCATCAGCTCCTTCATATTCTGCTCAATGCCGTCGCGAATCTGATTCACACCCAGATACATGCCATAGCCGTATTCCGCATTGTCTTCAAACAAAGAGTTCGCCCAGGACGGTCCCCGCCCGTTATGGTCACACGTATAAGCCGTCGTAGGCGCAGAAGCTCCCCAGATGGAAGAACAGCCGGTCGCATTTGCGATCATCATCCGGTCGCCAAACAGCTGGGTAATCAGCTTGATATAAGCTGGCTCGCCGCAACCTGCACATGCGCCGGAAAATTCCATCAGAGGCTGCCGGAACTGGCTGTCTTTGACGGTCCTGCCTTCAAACAGGCCGCCTTTGTCTGAGACTCTGCTTACCGCATAGCGCCAGTTCGGCACCTGCTCCGGTGTCTGTGTGGACAGTTTTTTCATCACAAGCGCTTTCGGCTTTGCCGGACAGATATCGGCACAATTGCCGCAGCCGGTACAGTCCATCGTACTGATCTGTATGCGAAATTCATAGTTTTCGAGTCCGTTTCCTTTTGCCTTCTGCGTCAGAAAGGCTTTTGGCGCAGCTGCTTTTTCCTCTGCGGTCAGAAGGAACGGCCGCACGCAGGAATGCGGGCAGATATACGAGCACTGGTTACACTGGATACACGTCTTTTCGTTCCATTCCGGTACATTGACCGCGATCCCGCGCTTTTCGTACGCCGAGGTACCGTTTGGAAATGTCCCGTCTTCGATGCCCGCAAATGCACTGACCGCAAGTCTGTCGCCTTCCTGCCGGTTCATCGGACGCATAATGCGTGCGATAAATTCCGGCTCTTTGATACCGTCTGTCTCCTGTATCTTATCTTCCTCTGTGAACTGTTTCCAATGCTCCGGAATCCGGATTTTTACCAGATCTGTAAATCCATGTTCGATTGCCTCATGATTCATCTGTATGACTTTTTCGCCCTTTTTCCCATATGCTTTGAGCACGGCATCCTTTAAATACTTTTTGGCGTCTTCTTCGGGTAAAATATTGGCCAGCTTGAAAAAAGCGCCCTGCATAATCATATTGATCCGGTTGCCAAGTCCGATCTCCTCTGCCAGGCGGATCGCATTGATACAGTAAAAATCAATTTCCCTTTCTGCCAGCTCGCGCATCATCTTTTTCGGCAGATGCTCTTCCAGCTCACTGCTGTCCCACAGACAGTTCAGCACAAACGTGCCTCCATGCTTTAAGCCTTCCAGCAGATTGTAGCTGTTTACAAAAGACTGGTTATGGCAGGCAATGTAATCTGCTTCGTCAATCAGATACGAGGATTTGATCGGCTGATTGCCAAATCTCAGATGGGAAGTGGTAAGTCCGCCGGATTTTTTGGAATCATAGGCAAAGTATGCCTGTACATACTGCTGTGTGTGTTCTCCAATGATTTTGACTGCCTGCTTGTTGGCGCCTACCGTACCATCGGAACCAAGTCCCCAGAATTTGCAGCGGACGGTTCCTTCTTTTGCAGTAATAATCTTTTCCGCAGGCGGCAGGGACGTATGCGTGACATCATCATGAATGCCAACTGTAAAGCCTGTTTCCGGAGACGGACTTTTCAAATGGTCAAACACTGCCCTGATTTGCGCAGGCGTCGTATCTTTGGAGCCCAGTCCGTAACGCCCGCCGATAATAAGCGGCGCATGCTCTTTTCCATAAAAACAGTTTCTGACATCCAGATACAGCGGCTCACCCGGCGCTCCCGGCTCTTTCGTACGGTCCAGTACGGCGATCCGTTTTACAGTCTCCGGTATAGCGGCAAGCAGATGCTTCGCGGAAAATGGCCGGAATAAATGTACCTCTACGACCCCATACTTTTCTCCCTGTGCGTTGAAATAGTCCACCGTTTCTTCTATCGTGCCACAGACAGAGCCCATCGCTATGATTACATACTCTGCATCCCGTGCCCCATAATACTGAAACAGTCCGTAATTTCTTCCTGTCAGATGGCCTGTTTTTTCCAGATAGTTTTCTACAACCGGAACGATCTTTTCATAAAATGGATTGCAGGCTTCCCGCGTCTGGAAATAAATGTCCGGATTTTGCGCGGTACCTCTCGTAACCGGATGATTTGGAGACAGCGAACGGTCTCTGAACTGCTGCAGTGCCTGCTGATCCAGCAGACTGCCCAGATCTTCGTAAGAAAGCGCTTCGATTTTCTGTACTTCATGGGAGGTACGGAAACCGTCAAAGAAATGAATAAACGGCAGCCGTCCCTGAATCGCTGCCAGATGCGCTACCGGAGCCAGATCTGCCACCTCCTGCACAGAGCCGGATACCAGCATGACACATCCGGTCTGTCTGGCTGCCATAACGTCCTGATGATCGCCAAAAATACTAAGCGCCTGCGACGCAATCGCACGCGCACTGACATGAAATACTCCCGGCAGCAGCTCTCCGGCTGTTTTATACATATTCGGAATCATTAAGAGCAGCCCCTGCGACGCTGTAAAAGTCGTCGTCAGGGCCCCTGCCTGCAGGGATCCGTGAAACGCGCCCGCAGCCCCTGCCTCAGACTGCAGCTGGGCTACTTTTACGGTCTGCCCGAATATATTTTTTCTTCCGTTTGCAGCCCATTCGTCGACTACCTCCGCCATCGTGGAGGATGGCGTAATCGGATAGATGGCTGCTACCTCTGTAAAAGCGTATGCCGCATATGCGGCGGCTGTATTGCCGTCGACAGTCATTGTGATCTTTCCCATCGTGTCCCTCCCTACAGCCTGCTGCCGTTGTCAACCCATTCTTTTGCGTCTTCCACGGCGCGTATTTTGGGGATGGATACGTTGGATTTTGGAGCAAAATGGTCCGTGCCTGCCCATGCAGCTGTCGATTCATTGTCAGACGCGGATGTTTTGTTCAGCCGCTGGTTTGCCTCTCCTCTTAACGGCTGGCTTTTTTCATTGTTCATGGAAACCTTCCTCCTGTTCTTGTTTTCCTGCATATAGCTTAACCAGAACAGAAGGTTTTATACTTCCTGATTTGCTTTCATCAGACTATCTCCACAAGACTGGCTTTCACCAGAACCTGGGCATTCAGACCGCAGCCACGGCCTCCAGCGCCTGCGAAAGATCCGCAATCAGATCTTCTTTATCTTCCAGTCCGCAGGACATACGTACAAGCCCTGCCGGTATACCAGCTTCTTTTAACTGGGCGTCCGTCATCTGACGGTGTGTGGACGTAGCCGGATTCAGACAGCAGGTTCTGGCATCTGCCACATGCGTTTCAATCGCCGCCAGCTTTAAGTGCTTCATAAATATTTCCGCTGCTGCCCGGCCGCCTTTTAACTCAAACGATACGACCCCGCATCCGCCGTGCGGCAGATATTTTTGCGCCAGATCGTAATACTTATCAGATTTCAGTCCGGAATAGCTGACCGAAGCAACCTGCGGATGCTGCTGTAAAAACTCTGCCACAGCCTGTCCGTTTTCCACATGCCGCGGCATACGCACATGGAGCGATTCCAGCCCGAGATTTAATAAAAATGCATGCTGCGGCGACTGGATACAGCCAAAATCACGCATCAGCTGGGCTGTGCATTTTGTAATAAACGCTCCTTCTTTTCCAAATTTTTCCGCATAGGTAATGCCATGATAAGACTCATCCGGTGTACACAGTCCTGGATATTTGTCCGCATGCGCCATCCAGTCAAATCTGCCGGAATCTACGATCGCACCTCCGACTGCCGCCCCGTGACCATCCATATATTTCGTCGTGGAATGTGTAACGATATCCGCACCCCACTCAAACGGACGGCAGTTCACCGGCGTCGGGAACGTATTGTCTACAATCAGCGGTACGCCGTGCGCATGCGCAGCCTTTGCAAACTTTTCAATATCCAGCACGGTCAGCGCCGGATTCGCAATCGTCTCGCCAAAGACAGCTCTCGTATTATCCCGGAACGCTGCGTTCAGTTCTTCCTCACTGCAGTCCGGTGATACAAACGTTACTTCAATACCCATCTTTGCCATCGTGACCGAGATCAGGTTAAACGTACCTCCATAAATGGAAGATGAAGACACAATATGACTGCCGCATTCACAAATATTAAACAGTGCAAAGAAATTAGCCGCCTGTCCTGAAGATGTCAGCATGGCCGCCGTCCCGCCTTCCAGCGCTGCAATTTTTGCCGCCACAAAATCATTCGTCGGATTCTGCAGACGCGTATAAAAATATCCGGAAGCCTCCAGATCAAACAGCTTTCCCATATCTTCACTCGTGTCGTATTTAAATGTCGTGGACTGGATAACCGGTATCTGGCGCGGCTGTCCGTTTTTCGGCGTATAACC
Source organism: uncultured Eubacterium sp. (assembly GCA_947653505.1). Next base: position 1,067 of record CANTHI010000224.1, on the reverse strand, counting down.
TGCCTGTACACATTTCGTATTGATTTTATATTCACTCATTGCTGACTCCTTTTCCTCTCTGTTTCATGCATTCCTTTTTTCCATTACACTCATATAAGCCGGACGGATAATCTTATCCGTACAGATCAGCTCCTCAATGCGGTGCGCGCTCCAGCCTACAATCCTTGCCACCGCAAACATCGCCGTATACAGCTCCTGCGGGATTCCCAGCATCTCATAGACAAACCCGCTGTAAAAATCCACGTTCGGGCTGACATCCTTATTGCGGGTGCGTTTCCTGCCAATCAGCTCCGGCGCCAGCTCCTCGATTCCCTGATAGAGCATCATATCCTGTTCCCTGCCCTTTGCCTGCGCCAGTTTTTCCACATAATGCTTAAAGACCCGCTCTCTAGGGTCAGACAGCGTATACACCGCGTGTCCCATTCCATAAATAAGCTTCTTTCCGTCAAATGCCTCGCCATCCAGAATTTTGTCAAGATAAGCCGCCAGCTCTTCCCTGTCCGCATAATCCCTGACATGCGCCCGGATATCCGCCATCATCTCCATCACCTTGATGTTGGCACCACCATGCTTTGGCCCTTTCAGCGAAGACATCGCCGCCGCAATCGTAGAATATGTATCCGAGCCCGACGAGGAAACGACTCTCGTTGTAAAGGTAGAATTATTGCCGCCTCCATGCTCCATATGCAGCAGCAGCGCCGTATCAAGTACTTTTGCTTCCACTGGCAGATATTTCCGGTCCGGCCTTAACATCATCAGAATATTTTCGGCCGTAGACAGCGAAGGATCCGGATTATGGATAATCATGCTGGACTGATTGACATAATAATTGTATGCATTATAACCATAGACCGCCAGCGCCGGAAACTGGCTGATCAGCTGGATACACTGACGCAGGCTGTTGGATATGCCCGTATCCATTACACGGTCATCATAAGACGCCAGCGTCAGAATACTTCTGGTCATCGTATTCATAATATCCGCACCCGGTTTTTTCATAATGACATCTCTGGTAAAATTGGACGGCAGCATACGGTATTCCCCGATCATCTGCACAAACTCCCCAT
>CANTHI010000223.1 GCA_947653505.1 uncultured Eubacterium sp. | reverse complement strand
ATACAATTTTGTATGAAGTCAGTTTCCTAAAAAATGGGTATCAAGATGAATATGATGTTAAACAGGAAATAATGCAAAAAATTCAAAATATGCATTCTATTGAAAAAATTCAAAAAAATATCTTAGATTTAGATGTATTTGGACAATACTTAGTTGAAAAAAACATAAACAATATAATCACTACTAATTATGATAAAGGAATAGAAAATATTTTATGCGAAAAATGTGCTTATAGAAAAGTAGCTCCAGAAAGGTTAGTAGAGGAGGAATTATATAGTATACGTACGTACAAAAAATTTGTAAATATAGAAAATGGTCATCAAATAAAGTTATGGAAAATACATGGTGATGTGGATAGAGTAAAATCAATGACGTTAGGGTTTGATCAATATTGCGGATCTTTATCAAAATTGTCTGAATATATAAAGGGAAAATATAAATCAGATAAAGGACCAGAATGCAAAGTTGCAATGGCAGAAAAGTGCAGAACGCAGAAATTTGATAATCTTTCATGGGCAGAATTATTTTTTAATACTAATGTGTATATTATTGGGTTTGGAATGGATTTTTCAGAAATTGATATTTGGTGGCTGCTTAATAAGCATATGAGAATCAAAAGGGAAGTATCGCAAGTGAGAAATAAAATATATTATCTGTTCAATAATCAGTTTGATAGTAAAGATGAGAAGGCGGATATTTTTGAAGCTTTAGAAGCATTTCAAGTAGAATGCCGCGGGATAGATTCCAATGAAAATTACATAAGAAATATTTTTAAAGAAATATTTTAAAAGAAAAGTAGTAAAACACCCCATCTTTTACTACGTTTTGACTACGTTTCACGGCCTCAATACGCCGCATTTTGCCCCGTTTTGCCAAAACTGTGATATTTTTAACAATCTATCCGCAAAAACCAGACCGCGCAAACCGCCGCAAAACAGGGCAAATCAAGGCATTTTAGGAGGAAAAACCACAATGATCAAAATACTTTTTATCTGCCACGGCACCACAGCAGAAAAGCGGTGCATAAGCGGATGAAACGGGGCAGAACGGGGCAAATCGCGGCAGCAGGAGCGTTGGGTTACTACGGTTTTACTACGAATGGGGACGTGAACGTAAAGAGTGTGGAAATGAGCATTTTCCCTGATTTTTATAAAAATAAACACAGACATCCGTATTGCACAGGATGCATTCTGATGGTATGATAAGGGCAGGCAAAAGGCATAAAAGGAATGAGGTGCGTGAAAATGGCAGTATCAGAAAAAAAATATTCTTTAAATGACCTGCATATCGGCATGGCAGTACGTGCGGAACAGCTCAGTGAAATTTATAATAAATATATGATTGTGGCATTCGACAGTACGGAAAGCAGGACGGGGAGGCTCGTGTTCTGCGGGGATGTCCAGGATCAGGAATATGACAGCTGGTTTATGCAGCCGAAGCCTATTACCCCGATTTATCATGACAGGGATGAACTGGAAGATATGGCGGTGTATGATGAATAAATTTATACAGATTGAAATGGCCCCGGCTGCCGGCGGGCGCGGCGGGTTTTTCCATACGGAGGCGGATTTCCTGCTGGATAATTTCAAGGCCCCGTTCTGCGGCATTGAAGTGAAAATAGATACAGGATGTTCCATCAGTACAATTCCGCTCAGGCGGTTGAAAGTATCGGATTCCCTGTGCAGAATGCTGAAAGGCACAGACATCGCGGCAGGCATTCCGTATTATCTGAGCTATGGTGTGGAATCAGGCGGCCTGAAACATGCAGTGCCGGTAACGGACGGCCAGAAAATGGACTGCCCTGCCATGAAGTTTGAACACGGCATTTCTGATTTTACAATTGGGGGTGTTCCGGTATCCTGCGGCAGCATATGCCTGAATTATGACCGGAAAGGGAATATACTGATAGGAATGGATATTTTAAGGGAGTGGGACATACATATTGGAATTAGTAAAGTGACAGGAAAAAACCTGTTTCTTGCCTGTCCGTCAGGATATATGTGCCAGGATTACCGGGATGCATTGAAAATGAATTTTGGGTTTTGATTTTGGAACAGGGGAGTTTGATATGAGGCTGGAAGAACTAGTCAATAAATATTATGACAAATTAAATGAAAACGATAAAATGATCTGGCAGTATATTCAGGCAAACAAAAAAAAATGCTGTGACATTTCAATAGAGGAGCTGGCAGAGATATGCTGTATCTCAAGGACTACAATTTCAAGATTTACTCAGAAATTATCTTTTGACGGGTTTCGGGAGTTCAAACTTCATCTGAAATTAGAATGTGAGAATGAAAGCAGACAGGATCAGCTTCTTCTTGAGGATGTGTGCAGTAATTTTGCAAGGGGCATTCAGATGGCGAAAGATAAAAATATGGATGAGATCTGTGAACGTATATTCTGTGCCAAAAGGCTTTTTGTGTTTGGAACAGGTGAGAGCCAGTATGCAGCGGCACAGCTGATGAAGAGGATATTTATGAGCGTCAATCGTTTTTTTGTGCCGCTGTATGGAAGAAGTGAGCTTACGATGGCATTGGAAGATATGAAAACGAATGATGTGGCTGTACTGATTTCTTTGTCAGGTGAAACGGAGCCTGTGGTATCGGCAGCGAAAAAGATGCGTATAAAAGGTGTATATACAATATCAATTACCAGACTGAGTGATAATACGCTTTCACGTCTCTGCCAGACCAGCTTATATATTCAGCCGAACCCATTTGTGCGCAAAGGCAGTGTGAGTTTTGAAACATGCAGTTCCTATTTCAATGTTATTGAGATTTTATGTATCAAATATATGCTGTATCTGAAAGTGAAAAGTGAAACAGACGTGCAGCCGTCCGTGAAGGACGCAGGTGCTGTACCAGTGCGTGAATGGGAATGCCGTAACGGCCTGATATGAAAACTGAACAATGATGTGCGGATAATAGTAAAAATGTTCAAATTCCTGGAGATATTAGAGAGGAATTTGAACATTTTTTTGTGAAATTGTGTACGTAAGTACAAAAAATGTGCAAAGAATTTAAAGGTGAACATGTGCAGTAAAAGGCCGCAAAATATTGAAAAGAAGTTTTTTGTAAGCTAGAATAAAGCCACAAAAGCAAAGACGTCTGGCTGAAAAACATAAAATGAAGGAGGAAGTGCTTTGAAAGGAGTAATGCAAAAAGTACAGCGCTTTGGAGGCGCAATGTTCACACCGGTCCTTTTATTCTCGTTTGCCGGCATCATGGTAGGTTTATCCACACTGTTTTTAAATGAAACCATATTTGGTGCTATGACTGCTGAGGGACATATATGGTACCGGTTATGGTATATGGTTCAGGAAGGTGCCTGGATGGTATTTCGGCAGATGCCGCTGCTGTTTGTGATCGGGCTGCCGATAGGACTGGCAAAAAAGCAGAATGCAAGATGTGTACTGGAGGCATTTGTCATTTATGTAACATTTAATTATTTCCTCGCGGCAGTACTGCAGTTCTGGGGACCGTTTTTTGGAGTGGATTATGCGGCTGAGGCTGGCGGAACGAGCGGGCTGGCAATGATCTGCGGGATTAAAAGTCTGGATACGGGAATGTTCGGCGCCCTGATTATTTCAGGAGTGGTGGTATGGATACATAACCGGTATTTTGACAAGGAGCTTCCTGACTGGCTTGGCATTTTTTCAGGTTCCAGTTTTGTGGTGATTATTGGTTTTTTTGTGATGATACCAATGGCGTTTCTTTTTGCCGGGCTTTGGCCGAAGGTGCAGGCAGCCATCTATATGCTGCAGGATTTCTTTAAAGCCAGCGGTACGATTGGGGTTGGATTATATGCGTTCTGTGAAAAGATTCTTCTTCCCACTGGCCTGCACCATTTTATTTATGCACCGTTTACATTAGATTCGGCAGTGGTTCCGGGAGGGATTGAGGCTTACTGGGCGCTGCACTTAAGTGAATTTGCAAACAGCACTGCTCCTATAAAGGAACTTTTCCCAGCTGGAGGGTTCGAATTGTTTGGAAATGCAAAGGTGTTTGCACCAATTGGGATCACACTGGCTTTTTACAGCACTGCAAAGAAGGAAAAAAGAAAGCAGGTACTGGCACTTATGATTCCGGCAGCACTTACAGCAATGCTTACTGGTATTACGGAGCCGATTGAGTTTACCTTTTTGTTTATAGCGCCTGTGCTGTTTGGCGTTCATGCACTGCTTTGCGCCTGCATCAATGCGGTCATGTATGCGGCAGGCGTATCCGGTGCTTTCGGGAACGGGCTGATTGCCTGGCTCTCACTGAACTGGATTCCATGCGGTAAAAATCACTGGCAGACATATGTGATTCAGGTAGTTGTCGGGCTGGCGTTTTCCCTTATCTGGTTTTTGGTATTCAGGTTTTTGATCATGAAATTTAATTTTCTTACACCGGGGCGGGAAGAAGATGGAGAAGATGCAAAGCTGTATACGAAAAAAGACTACCGGGAGAAAAACTCTGGCGGCAGCGGGCTGGGATATGCTGCACAGATCCTGGCATTTCTGGGAGGAAAGGATAATATTATTGATGTTACAAATTGTGCTACCAGGCTGCGTGTTAATGTTAAAGATGCCTCATTGGTTCATCCGGAAAAAGATTTTAAAAGTATAGGAGCACATGGACTCAGCAGGAACGGTACAGCCATACAGGTAATTGTCGGGCTCAAAGTGCCAAAGGTAAGGGAACAGTTTGAGGAATGTCTGGTTAAAAACATTCAGCCGGAAGAATATGAGACTACAGGAGAAACAGACGAGAAATCTGATGAAAAGACAGCGGAGATATCGGTCAAAGGCTGCCTGTATGCAGCCCAGACTGGGGATGTGATTCCGCTGGAAAATGTGCCGGATGATGTATTTTCACAGAAAGTTATGGGGGAAGGGATTGCTGTAATCCCTAAAGATACGCTGGTAACTGCCCCTGCTGCCGGAGAAGTTGCAGTGGTTGCAGAAACAAAACATGCATATGCGATTGCTGCAGAAGATGGGACTGAGATTCTGATACATATTGGCTTGGAAACAGTTAATCTTAAAGGAAAAGGATTTGAGCCGCTGGTAAAACCAGGAGACAGGGTTGAAGTAGGGACTCCGCTCTGTAAAGTAGACGAATCGCTGGTGAAGGGGGAGGTTCCTTTGTATACCCCGATGATCATAACAAATTCAGATGACGTGAAAAACCTGAAAATTTATGCCGGAAGCGTAACAGCGGGCAAAGATTGTGTGATAGAATACGAAAAATGATTTGTAAACAAATATAATAAAATAATGAAGGAGACGAAGGACATGAAAAAATTTTCAATTACGGTAGCAGGCGGAGGCAGCACATTTACACCAGGGATCATTATGATGCTTTTAGACCACCGGGAGGAATTTCCGATCCGCAGACTGTGTTTGTATGACAATGATAAAGACCGCCAGGAGGTGATTGCAAAAGCCTGTGAGATTCTTCTGAAAGAGCGGGCGCCGGAGATTGAATTCCGGTATACTGTTGACCCGGAAAACGCATTTACAGATGTAGACTTTGTTATGGCTCATATCCGTGTGGGAAAATATGCAATGCGTGAAAAAGATGAAAAGATTCCGATGAAATACGGTGTAGTCGGACAGGAGACATGCGGACCTGGCGGAATTGCTTATGGGATGCGTTCTATTGGCGGAATTCTGGAAATTCTGGACTATATGGTAAAATACAGCCCGGATGCATGGATGCTGAATTATTCAAATCCGGCTGCGATTGTAGCAGAAGCGACCAGACGGCTTCGTCCGGATGCAAGAATCATCAATATCTGTGATATGCCGCTTGGAATCATGGTGCGTATGGCGAGGATTCTGGGCATTTCAGAAAAGGATCTGGATATCAGTTATTTTGGGCTGAATCATTTTGGCTGGTGGACGCAGGTAAAGGACAAAGAAGGAAATGACCTTATGCCTGTATTGAAAGACTACGTCAGAGAAAATGGCTATGATATCAATATTGAAGAAGACCAGCACGCAGACCAGAGCTGGCATGAAACTTTTAAAAAGGTAAGGGATGTTTATGCAGTTGATCCCGATACGCTCCCAAATACATATCTGAAATATTATCTGTATCCGGATTATGTAGTTGCGCATACGGATCCAAATTATACCAGGGCAAACCAGGTCATGGATGGAAGGGAAAAAGAGGTATTTTCAGCAGCAGAGGCAATTATTAAAAAAGGAACAGCCGAAGGCTGCGGCTTTATGAAAGATGACCATGCTTCTTACATTGTGGATCTGGCAAGGGCGCTGGCATTTAACACAAAGGAAAAGATGCTTCTGATCGTGCCAAACGAAGGTGCAGTGGAGAATTTTGATCCGGAAGCGATGGTTGAGATTCCATGTATAGTGGGAAAGGACGGCTATGAAAAAATTGCACAGGGTATCATGCCGCCGCCGGATGGGAGTAAAGCTTGTGACGAGGTGCTT
>CANTHI010000222.1 GCA_947653505.1 uncultured Eubacterium sp. | reverse complement strand
ACTTTCAGCGTTTTGAAGCAGGAGTAGAACCGGTTATCATACCAAACGGGCTGTTTTTACAGGACTTTCGAAAAAAGGAGCTGTATCAGGACAGCCCGTTTGGTATGATAACCGGTTCTACTCCTGCTTCAAAACGCTGAAAGTATTTTTTAAATTCTGAACTCAGAACAGTTACCGCATCTGCTTCTTTCACAATTCTCCTGTTCAATGGTTTCATTATCCGGGTTAACAGGGAATATTTATCCTTATGAAATCCTGGAACATCCATCCCCCTTAGGGAAACTACATACGGAAGCTTCCCACACAGTCCGTATTTCAGCAGCCCGGTCGGTACACTGAAATAAAACTGTACAATGTCATACGGGAAATCCCTTGTCATCCGGTATATCTTCCATAATCCCCTGCATACAAAGCCAAGCATCCCGGTTGCTGTGGACTGGTGGATATTCTTTTTGCGTATCTTTACAAATTCTGTATGAACTCCCTGAATGCATTCCGGCTTTCCATACGTATCATCCCATCCGGCCAGAATATGTACGGTATGCCCCATTCTGTGTAATTCAGACGCCAGATTATAAATCGCAAAGCCTGCTCCCCCGCATTGTGGTTTGTATTCATAATTTACGAATAAGATTTTCATTTTCATGTCTTTTCCTTAATGCTGTATGGCTGATCGATTCTTTGCCCATAATAAATTTTAATCAGTATCTCGCTCATCAGTCCAAAGATAAACATCAGTAAGCCAGCAATGATAAAAAATACGGTAAGCAAAGGCGGAATGATATTGTCCGACATTTTATAACCCTGCAGATAAATCACAACCGACCACATGCCGCATCCTCCGCCCGCCAGCAAAAGCATCAGCCCCATACCACCCAGAAGATGCATCGGCCTCACCGCGTATTTATTCCAGAACCAGACTGAGATCATATCCACAAACCCTTTGATCGTCCGTTTCCAGTTATATTTTGTCCTCCCCTGCGTCCTCGGCCTGTGATGAACTACACATTCCCCAATCCGGAAGCCTTTGATTTTCAAAATAGCCGGAATAAACCGGTGCTGTTCACCGTACAGATCGACATGTAAAAAGCATTCCTTCCGGTACACTTTCAGGGAGCATCCGCTGTCATGGATTCCATCATGCACAAGTATTTTTCTCAGAATGTTGGCGCCACGTGAGATAAACCTTTTCAAAAAAGTATCTTTTCTGTCTTTTCTCCAGCCGGAAACAACATCAAGGTGATCCTCTTCCAGTTTTTCTATCAGGACCGGAATATCTGCCGGATCGTTCTGCCCGTCGCCGTCCATTGTCACGATATAATCATACCGCGCCTCTTTTATGCCCGCGTCCATCGCCGCTGTCTGGCCGAAATTCCTGCGCAGGCAGATATATTTTAACGGTTTTAAAGTCCTGCATATTTCATCCGTCCGGTCTGACGAACCGTCATTGACAAATAGAATCTCATACTGATAGTGATTCTGTTCACATACCTGTTTAATTTCTTTATGCAGCTTTTCGACATTGCCCTCCTCATTGTATACAGGCACCACTACCGATATCTTTTTCACTTTTCAAAACCTCCTGCATCACATCTGCTATTTTGGCCACTCACCGGAATCCCCCCTCTTTTTTCTTCACAAATTTTTTCTTCACAAATACAGCAGCCATAAAAACCAATGCAGATAAAAAACCGGTCGCTTTAAATTTATTGTCATAACTCCAGCGGTTTGTCTCATATGTAAACTCTGCCATATGGTTTCCTCCCTCCAGCATTGTCCCGACAAATCCGGTATTTACCTGAAAAGCTTCCGCTTCTTTACCGTCAACCAGAACCTTCCAGCGTTTACTGTATGGAATGGAAGTCACTAAAATCCTGCTGCCTTCACAGTCTATCTGTCCCCTGATATAGTTTGGTCCGGATTCTTTGATCTGCATGGCATGATTTTGTACCTCTGCCACATGCTCCCTGACTGTTTTAAAATGCGTATCCGCATCCTGATAAAAAAACTCAGCCTGCAGCTGCCCATCTCCTGCTATAAACCAGACGGACGCAATGTCATCCGCGTAAATGACTGTCTCATTATCCGTACCTGCGTTAAAATACCGGCTGGTTACATTCTGGTCCTTATCTTCATATAAAATCTGGGCGTAAGAATTGATATCCACATCTGTGCGGACAATCAGTACGCTTCCTTCTGGTATGCTGTCCAGAATGTATCTTCCATCCGATTTTTTCACGCCAGCTCTTTTAAGTTTTCCTGTATGATTCTGATAAAAGCCGCCCGGTATTTTCTTTTCGCTGATTAACCCTGACTGTAATACACAGCTTTCCACAAGCAGCTTCCTTCTGTCTCTTTCCGGATATTTTAAAAACATTTCTTCGGCTACGGCATCCGTACGTGTATAGGCTAACGGCAGCGCCAGTTGATTTTCGTATATATCCACACCGCCAACGGTTGCCTTATAAACCAGCCCGTATTCATCCGGCACTTTTCCTGCTTCGATCAGATAATATCTGACGCCAAACACAGCATCCGCATAAACATCGCATGCACTTCCGTATATCCATTGATCCGACGCATGTGGAAGCCCCAGCCTGTTATACAGTCCGGACGCATTCATTCCTACTCCGAGCCCGCCAATATACGCGGCGGTCCCATAATAATCCTGTGCCACAGAATCACACAGGAAACAGACGCCCGTCCGTTTTTCCAGGCGGTACCAGTCTTTATCCACTTCCTTTAAATACTGGATAGCCGCCTGATAATCATTATCATAATTACAAAGCGTTCCCTTTTCTGATACCTGCTCTTTCGTTACGACTGACCGGTCGTTCACACAGTCCCAGGATACCGCAAGTACCTCTGCAGCCATACAGACGCACAAAATCCGCATCGTGTTTTTTTTGGATATTCTGCTTCCCATACAAAGATTCATAAGTACCGTATACAGCAGAATAAAGCCGATACTAATCCGCCAGTTATCCAGACGGACAACATATCCTTTGTGCCATGCGTAAAGCATGCCGGCAATCACTGCTATTACCGTAAGATGAAAGACTGTACGGCTTTTCTTCCGAAGCTTTTCCTGTTCTGAGAAAAACACACGCAGGCCATGCATCACCGTTATCAGAAAAAGCGTGATAACCCATAAAGCATTATATTTATAAGCAATTCCGGCAAATCCATTCGCAATCATCCGTACCGGCTCTACGACCAGAAAGATCCCAAGCATCAGATATGCAGTCACATAAAATTTTCTTTTCTTCCCTGCCATCTGGTATACAGATACCGGAACAAGCAAAACCAGCAGAATGCCACAGTAATAGGCAGGATCCATCAAAAAGTCGGCATACCCGGTATAATCTTCCCCTATGCCGTTTATGGACATCCCCATCGTTCTCAATAATCCGCAAACCAGTTCCTGTTCGGTAGCAAACAGCCCTGCCATATTCATAAGATTGCTCATGTTTCCGGTAAGCCTGTCAGAAGAAAGCGTGGCGGACAGGTTATAGATCAGCGTATCCGCCATACCGAAAAAGGCAAAAACAACATAAAGCACTTCGGTTTTGCACAAATCCAGCAGCATTTTTTTCGTTACGCGCTCCTCCGACAGCCTGCGGAACGCTATGTATGCTCCCCATACAACACCCCAGAATACACAGTCGTACGTCTCTGCGGAATAAAAAAATAACACTGTTGCAAAAGGCAGAAAAATGTAGTTTTTCTTTACATGGGCATATTCATACGCAGTCAGCCAGATCATCAGCAGCAGCGCGTTCCCCGGATAGCCCTCCCATGCGCCACGTATTATAAATTCAGCCTGAAATGCATAGCCGAGCGCTATGAAAAGACACGCCATATGCCCAAGCCTGTGCAGGCGGGCAAACGCATAGGCAGTCATACCTGCCAGTATCACTTTCAGACACTGGCTGATTCCAAGCAAATACGCGATATGCTCCCTGCCAAATAGCGCCACCCAGTTATCCAGCCCCGGGATAAAAGGCGCCACCACATCTCCCAATCCGACAGAGAAATCAAACATCGCCCTCCATGTAACATTTCGAAAGCGGTCTGCTTCATGCAAAAGATACGGATAAGACTGGGAAAAAGAATCCGAGCCGCAGTCTGTGAAAATATAAAACACATTCCCGCACAGATACTCCCAGTATAAAATAACCGCACAGAATCCAACCAGCAAAAACGCTGTCAGATACCCATATCTGTCCGGATGCAGTTTTGTCTTTACCTTATTTTTCCTCATTCCATTCTCCTGCGGCATACTGCCTGCAATGATCTGATCTTTTGCCGGATCATCTGAGACTGTATGCCAGCTGCATTGCGCGGTCAATGGACACATCCATATTGTAATACTGATACTCTGCCAGACGGCCCAGCAGATACAGGTTCCTGACGGACCCTGCCAGTGTCTCATATCTGTGATAGCAGGCCCTGCCTGCTTGTGATTCCACCGGATAATAAGGAATATCTTTCCGGGTGCATTCCTTTGGATATTCGTACAGGAGAATGGTCCGGTCTTTCACTGGTTCTTTTTGCAGCATTTTAAATTCACTTGTTCTTGTATAGGTAAAACGGTTTGGGTAATTGAGGCGTACAACCGGCTGTGCCTGGAATACATTCTGTTTTTCCAGTACAAAATCCAGACTACGGTACGGCAGTCTCCCATACTGGTCATGAAACAGCTCTTCCACGCATCCTGTATAGATTACCGGACCGGAAAATGGTTCCCCATCCAGAAAAATTTTTTGGTCCGATACTGTCAGATATGCCGTCGCCTCACACCCATAACGGATGGCTATATTTTTATGATCTGCCATATGTTCCATCATCACCGTATATCCCTGTTCCGGCATCATCTGAAACGCGTCTGTAAAATAACGGTCATCATAGGACAGCCGCACCGGAACCCGTTCCATTACCGAACGATCCAGTTCTTCCGGTGTCTTTCCCCACTGTTTTTTTGTATATCCATAAAAGACATGCTGAAATACAAATTCTGCCAGCATGTTTACTTTTGAATCTTTTTGTCTGCGCAGTTCCATAATCGAAACGCTTCCGGCTCCCGGATATAAGTCTTCCAATGCTTTTTTCAGATACTCTGCTTCTTTCGCCGGATAAAGTACGTCCATACTTTTATAATTAAAAGGAACAGGCACCAGCTTTCCCTGAACCTCTCCCAGCACACGATGCTCATATGGAAAAAATGCGGAAAACCGCTGCACAAATTCTGCTACATGGCGCATCTTCGTATGAAAAAGATGCGGCCCGTATTTATGCACCAGTATGCCATCCTCAAAATAATCATAGACATTACCACCGATATGCGTGCGTTTTTCCAGTACTGTGATCCGGTATCCCGCTTCTGCCAGTATCCTTGCAGCTGTAAGACCGCTGATTCCGGCCCCGACGATGACTGCCTGTTTCTTCAAAGACTCCCTGCTCTCCACTTATGTTCTCCTTTTGCCATCATTTCACAAACTTATTCATGATATAACTGAGCACTTCCCTTTTTTTAGAACCAACCGGAAATTTCCTGTTCATACGCTTCTGAACCTTTAACAGGATCCGGCTTACCATGACCGGAGACTCCTGGCCCTTCCCGCAGATTTCCAGCATACCGTTTTCCGGCCGCTTTCGCGCATACGAATACTCTGCCAGATGCCGGAGCAGGCTTTCATAAAACGGTGTTTTTCTCGCGTATTTCCAAAAATATTCTGCCAGATCGCAGTCAGCTTCTTCCCACGGTTTCTGATATCCTGCAAAATGGACGACACAGGGATGTTTTCTCGCTTCACAATATTCGCTATAATATTGATAAGGCGCCTTTTTGATCACATCCATCCGGCTTCCCGCAGCGCTTTCCCAGTTCATCAGCACATTCCATTTTTGTGGCAGATACCTGACGTTTCCTTCGAATGCATAATTTAATACATCCTGATCCCAGTATTTCCATTTTTTTCTGCATGCTATGTCTAATAATGTTCTGGTTGTATACCTGCTTCGAATTTTTTCCAGATTCATCAGGATTACCCCGGCCTGAAAATAAGCGCCTGTCTGGCATCCTACCGTATCTGTGATATACTGGTATACTTCCTTTTTGCATTTCATGGTTCCCATTACATCGATATCCCTGCAGACAGCCGCATAATATCCGCCGGTATTACAGTCATACAGCTTTGCCACGTCCTCATTCACAATCGTGTCACAGTCCAGATATAATATCTTTTTACAGCGGAACAGCTCCGGAATAAACAGCCGGAAATACGTTTCTATTGTAATATGCTGGTCTACATGCAGACGATAGCTGCTGATCTGATCTCCTATATTTATAAAATGAATCCGGAAATTGGATCTTTGCAGCTGATATAGTTTCCTTTTATTTCTTTCTGATACATCATAAAAAAGAAAACATATGGAAGACGCTGGAGCTGCAAAAAAC
>CANTHI010000221.1 GCA_947653505.1 uncultured Eubacterium sp. | reverse complement strand
CCCTCTCCCTGCACCGGTTCTATCATAATGGCGACAGTATTTTCCGTCACCTTTGATAAAAAATACGGTCTTCCTTGTCCTGACGTCTTGTTATATTTACTCTATCAGCATAACATATCTATTATAAAATTGCAATCCATAATCATGTGAGAAATGGTGCTATTCAATACAGTTGTGGCGGTTCAGATAAAGTATTATATATTGGGGATTCCGCTTTACCTGGCAAAGTCACAGGCAGACAGAGTACCGCCTTTCATCCGGCGTCTGCATAGCCAGAATGTAACTCCTTTATTTGGACTGATACGCAAAGAAAGAACATGCCGATAATGAATATCCCCCAGGGAGGCTTGTGAAGACATTCTGGTCGTGAGAAAATAAAGCTGCTGTCTGGTGTACAGACAGATTTTTGTTCAGGAAACGCATTTTTTCAAAAGAAGTCTGTTTTAGAAGGAGCAAAGTTTCTTCTGTGCAGATTTGTCTGCAGATCCTGATAAAAAGCGCTGAATATTTCATTACAGGGAGGCTGGATACGGATGAAAAGGATGATAGATATCCTGTTACTTTTAGCTATGGCATTTTTCGTGACTGCCTGCACGGGGAGCGGTGCAGAGAAGCCCGGCACACAGGGGCAGTCTGCTGGCGGGGACGACGGGGTGCAGACGCTGGTCTATGGCAGCAAAGATTATACGAGAATTAATCCCGCGATGGATGAGCATGGAGAGCTGAATCTGCTGCTTTTTGACGGACTGACAGCGCATAACGCAGAGCATGAGGTGGTTCCGGCGCTGGCAAAGCGGTGGGATTTTGATGAAACATCGGATACCTATACCTTTTATCTGGAAGAAAATGTAAAGTGGCAGGATGGAGAAGACTTTACCGCAGAGGATGTGAAGTTTACGATAGAGGCCATTATGGATCCGGAAAATGGTTCTGAAAATGCGCCGGATTTTGAGGATGTGGAGGAAATTACCATTACCGGTGCGCATACGATCCGGTTTCGTCTGAAAGCTGCGAATGTGGCGTTTCTGGACTATATGGCAATGCCGGTATTGCCAGAGCATCTGCTGGCGGGAGAGGATATGCAGGAGTCTGATTTTTTCCGGAGTCCGGTTGGGACAGGACCGTACAGGCTTCAAAGCTGGGATGTGGGGCAGGCAATTACACTTGTCAAAAATGAAGACTATTTCAGGGGCAGTGCGAATATTGACCGGATTATTTTTAAAATTGTGCCGGATGATAGCGCAAGAGCGCTTCAGCTGGAAGCGGGGGAGCTGGATCTGGCCTTGCTGACGCCGAAGGATGCGCAGTCGTTTCATAACAAAGACGGGTACCGGTGTTATCATATGAAGACGTCTGACTATCGCGGGATTATGTTTAACTTTCAGCATGAGTACTGGAGGAAAAACAGGGATCTGATACCTGCTGTCTGCTATGCGCTGGACCGTGAAGCAATGGTTGATGCCGTGCTGCTTGGCGAAGGAGAAGTGGCATATGGCCCGCTGCAGCGGAACCGTTACCATTATGAACAGGCGAAGCATTATGACTATGATCCTGCCAGAGCAAAAGAGATTCTGGAGACGGCGGGCTGTACAATGGGGAGTGATGGATTTTATGTCAGGGATGGGCAGACGGTTGGATTTGTGCTGAGTGTCGGGGCGGATGATCAGGTACGTGCAGACCTGGCGCAGGCAGCCGCACAGCAGCTGAAAGAGGTGGGTATCCGGTGCACGGTTGATATTCCGGTACAGGTGGACTGGGGCGGACAGATGGCGTATCTGATCGGCTGGGGAAGCCCGTATGATGCGGACGATCATACGTATAAGGTGTTTGGTACCGGCAAAGGGGCAAATTACAATGGATATTCCAATGCGAAAGTAGACCGGTATCTGACAAAGGCACGTCAGTCTGCGGATCCGGATGTACGGGCTAAGGCATATGCAAAGTTTCAGGTGGAGCTGGCACAGGATCCGGCATTTGCGTTTCTCTGTTATGTGGATGCGGATTATGTGGCCAGTGACCGGCTTTTGGGGATTGCACCGGATACGGTTATGGGGCACCACGGGGTTGGCATATTCTGGAATATTCTGGAATGGGAGATATGAAATGTGCCAGACAGGAATGCCTTTGTGGTAGTTTCTGAAAGCAGATGAGAAAAGTCAGATAAATGAGAAAAAATCAGATAATGAGAAAAAATCAGATAAATGAGAAAAAATCAGATAAATGAGATCAGATGAGGTGTGGGATGGCAGAGCTTTTGGAAATAAAAAATCTTTCCGTCAGTTTTCAGACACAGGCAGGTGAAGTGCAGGCGCTGCGGGATGTAAGCATTTCCCTCAGAGCAGGGGAGGTGCTGGCTATCGTAGGGGAATCCGGCTGTGGAAAAAGTGTCTTATGTAAAAGTGTGCTAAAGCTGCTGCCGCCTTCCGCAAATATCAGGTCCGGAAGTATCTGTGTCAGCGGTACGGATATTACCAGATATCGTGACCGGCAGATGCGCCGGCTGCGTGGAAATGTGATTTCGATGGTATTTCAGGATCCGATGACGGTACTGCACCCTTCTGTACCGGTCGGAAAGCAGATCGCAGAAGCGTTAAAGGTACACCGTCCTGTCATGACAAAGAGCCAGCTGCAGGAACGTACGGTACAGCTGATGCAGCTGACAGGGATTGGCCATGCGTGGGAGCGGATGCGGCAGTATCCCTGCCAGCTTTCCGGCGGGATGCGGCAGAGGGTTGTGCTGGCGGCTGCGCTTGCCTGCGATCCAGAGCTTCTGCTTGCAGATGAGCCGACGACAGCGCTGGATGCAGTGGTGGAGGCGCAGATTTTAAAGCTGCTTGGCGGACTGCAGAAAAAACTGGGTATGGCAGTGGTATTTGTAACGCATGATCTGGGCGCTGCCGCAAAAATAGCAGACCGTGTAGCGGTTATGTATGCTGGAAAGATCGTGGAAACTGGTACAGCCGGAGAAATCTTTCACAATCCTGGACATCCATATACACAGGCGCTGCTGCAGGCGCTGCCGTCCTGTTCCGGAAAAAAGGATTTCCTGCCCCGGATGCAGACAGAAGTAAAACATCCGGAACTGGAAGAAGAATTGCGGAAAGAACCAGAACAGCCAGAACGTGAAATGCGGATGAAGCCAGGATATCCGGAACGGGAAACGCGGACGGAACCAGGATATCCGGAACGGGAAACGCGGACGGAACCGGGGTATCCGGAACCGGAAATCCTGCTGGATATCCGGCATCTTTCGTGCCAGTTTCCGCTGACGAAAAAGACGGTGGTTACTGCAATAGAAGATTTGTCTTTTCAGATTTGCAAAGGAGAGATTTTTGGGCTGGTTGGTGAATCCGGCTGTGGCAAATCCACTACGGCCCGTTGTATTATGAATATCTGCAGACCGGACAATGGCAGTATTTTTTATAAGGGTATTGACATCTGCAATGCAAAAAAGGCTGCAGAAAACAGACGTTTGCTTCAGACTGGAAGACAGCTCATTTTTCAGGATTCTGCTTCCAGTCTGGATCCGCGTATGAAGGTATGCGATCTGATCACGGAGCCATTAAAAATCTGGGGAATCAGGCCTGAAAGAGGGTCTTTGCGGGCGGAGGCACAGTTTCAGATGCGGGAGGCCGGGCTGGATGCAGAGTATCTGGAACGGTATCCGTCAGAACTATCCGGCGGACAGCGGCAGCGTGTGGCAATTGCCAGAGCGTTAATAATGAGGCCGGAACTGCTGATTGCAGATGAGCCGTTTGCATCGCTGGACGTATTGATACAGGCGCAGATTGCCAGTCTGTTCCTCCGTCTGAAAAAGGAGCGTGGTTTTACATTTCTGCTGATTGCGCACGACCTGAATATGGTACGGCTTTTGTGTGACCGGGTTGGGGTGATGTACCGTGGAAAGCTGGCAGAATGCGCACCGGTAAGCGAGCTGTTTGCAAATCCGCGGCATCCGTATACAAAAATGCTGCTGGAAGCGGTATAAGGGGGGATCAGGACGCAGGAAGGCTGCAGTACAGTAGTAGGAAAGCAGCAGTACAGCAGGAAAGCAGCAGTACAGCAGGAAAGCAGCAGTACAGGAGGAAAGCTGCAATACAGTAGGAAAGCAGCAGTACAGGAGGAAAGCTTCATTGCGTGGATATCAATTACTGGTATACAGTGGAAAAAAAATACTGGTGTTTGTGTGCAGTATTTTTTTCCTTTCTGTTTTTGTGTTTTATATCTCCAGACTTGCGCCGGGAGATCCACTGGTGTCTTATTATGGGGAACGCGTGGAAAAGATGAGCAGTGTACAACGGGAACAGGCGCAGGAAAAACTGGGGCTGAATGATCCGGTCAGCGTACAGTATGTCCGCTGGCTGGAACGTGCAATGCATGGGGATTTTGGAATCTCGTATAAATATAAAATGGATGTGGTGGAAGTAGTAAGCGGACGGATTGGCAATACGCTCCTTTTGGGAGGAACCGGATTTTTGCTGATTTTTCTGTCTGCGTTGCTGCTTGGGACTTTTTGTGCGTGGAGGGAAGACCGTCTGGCCGACCGTATTTTGTGCCGGGCAGGTACGATAACCGGCTGTATTCCGGAGTTCTGGCTGGCTTT
Organism: uncultured Eubacterium sp.; assembly: GCA_947653505.1. Next base: position 1,858 of record CANTHI010000221.1, on the reverse strand, counting down.
GCTGCTGATTCTGGTGTTTTCCGTGCGGCTAAAATGGCTGCCGGGCAGCGGCGCATATACGATTGGCAGAAAACAGGATCCGGCGGACCGGATGCTGCATCTGATTCTGCCGCTGACAGTTGTTGTGCTCAGTCATTTGTGGTATTACGCATATATGGTCCGAAACCAGATGCTGGAAGAAATACGTGCAGATTATGTCCTGTTTGCAAAGGCAAAGGGCCTGGGAAATCACCGCATTCTTTTCAGGCACTGTCTGCGCAATGTGCTTCCGGCTTATCTTAGTCTGATGGCTGTGTCGGTACCGCATATTATGGGAGGGACTTATATTGTGGAACTGGTATTTTCCTATCCTGGAATCGGGATGCTTTCTTATGAGAGTGCCAGGTATAAGGACTATCATCTGCTGATGCTTCTGAGTATGCTGTCTGGTACAGTAGTAATTGTGTGCAGCATGGTGGCACAGATGATAAATACAGCAATTGATCCGCGCATGGGTTTACGAAACAGGCCGCATGGCCGCCCGGATAGCCGGAAATGGGAAACGGATATGGATCATAGGCGGGAGATGGGAAACGGATATGGATCATAATCAGGAGACGCAGGTACGGTTTATGGATGGAAGGTTTAGAATGTCTGGAATCCGGCAGACGGATAAAGTCACGCGATATTCAGACAGACCGGTTTTTTCAGTGGTTATATTGCTGCTGATTTTGTCGGGCTGCCTGTTTTGCAGGCTGGTTATGACAAAAGATCCCGCGTATCTGGATCTGGAACATGCGAATATGGCACCGTGCAGGGAATTTTTATTTGGAACGGATACGATGGGAAGGGATATGTTTTCCATGATCTGGTATGGCGGCAGGATTTCTTTAGGAATCGGACTGACGGCATCGTGTTTGTCTGCTGCTGTCGCAGTTTTATATGGAACACTTAGCGCCAGTGCGCCTGCATGGCTTGACGCAATGATGATGCGGGCTGCCGAGATCCTGTACAGTGTTCCGGGGCTGCTGTTTGCGATCCTGCTTCAGGGTGTGCTGGGAACGGCAGATGTGGTCAGTATTGCTTTTGTGATTGGCATTACGGGCTGGATGAGTATGGCGAAGATTGTCCGTACACAGGTATGTCAGATTCAGAATCAGGAATATATACTTGCAGCCAGATGTATGGGTGGCAGTTTTTTTTATGTGATGGTGAAACATCTGCTGCCAAATCTGTTGCCGTCTATCCTTTATATGGCGGTCATGAATATCCGGAGTGCTATTGCGGCAGAAGCAGCGCTTAGTTTTATGGGAATGGGTCTGCCGATAGAGACGGTATCCTGGGGCAGCATGCTTTCTTTATCTGAAAAAGCCCTGCTGGGCAGTTCCTGGTGGGTGGTTGTATTTCCTGGAGTATTTCTGACGGTGACACTTGTCTGTATTACGAATCTTGGAAATTATGTGCGAAAACGTGGAGAGCGCAGGGAGAGGATGCTGTAGTTTTGTGCCGGTGCGGATAAAATCTTTAAGTATTCTGCATCTCATCCAGACTGTGGTACCGGGCGGGTGTGAATTTAAGAGCATGTGCAACAATTTACATAAAAGTGTTGCGTATTGGCTAACCGGACGCTGGGAGAGGGAATTTGCCCCGTCTGCTGTGACCGCTTCAGAATGCAGGAAGCCCTAACCTGGATAAACCAGAACAGTACATATCGGCTTTCCGGACGCCGGATGAGGGAACCGGCCCTGTTTCATTGTTCCGGTTTCCAGAATGTAAGAATCTCTAAGTATTCTGCATTTACTCTTTGGAACCGGACGGGCGCGGCACCTAATTCGCTTCTGGCTCCGCCAGCAGCTAAAGGTGCCGCTTCGGCTTCGCC
>CANTHI010000220.1 GCA_947653505.1 uncultured Eubacterium sp. | reverse complement strand
CCTCCCGCGGATATATGGTGCAGAGCGTCTTCCCGGATTATGATATTGAAAATTATTTACCGGGTGATAATACATCGGACGATTATGTCAGCGAAATCTGGCTTCCGGTAAAAGAAAAATAAATCCTGCTGTTATTATAAAATCCCACCCGGGACCTGCAGTTGTGCAGATAATCCCGGGTGGTTTAGTTTTTTCAAAAATTACTTTTTGCTGTTTTTTTTCGCAGCTTTCTTCTTTACTACTTTTACAGTTATGTTCTCTTTTTTTACAGTGTTATTTTTCAGAGTCACTGTGACTTCGATTTCTGTGGTTCCTGGCTTTAGCGGGGTGATTTTTCCGCTTTTGGAAACAGTTACAATACGATTATCAGTCTGATAGTCCATTGATTTTATGTTCCATGCTTTTTTGAACTGAATCTGACTGCTGCTGGTATCTCCGTCTTCAGCTTTCTGGCTGTTATCGAAAGAAATCGTTATGCTGCTGTCCTTTGGAAGCACCGTTTCGCTGATTGCTTTACCTGCCTGTTCTCCTTCTTTTTCCGAAAGCATCTCATAGGTTCCGTCTGCAATCGCTTCCGGATCCGGAATTATGTTTCCGTCTTTGTCTGCGGAAAGGACATAAGGAACCAGAACGCGTTCGCCTGTGGACGGACGGATCTGGAATAACTGCGGGATACCTCCGGCTTCCATGACGCTGGTGGTGGTCCGGATCGTGCAGGCCTGTCTGCCATCCTGTTCCAAAAAGGATAATGTAACGGCAGTATCTGCTCCCTGGGCAGCTTCTCTGATTTCCTGAAAGTCGGTTTTGTCAAAGGACATCCGCCCGTTTTTGTTATTGCGGATCGATGCGGACGAGCTTTTCACGTTTCCGCTTCCGTCTTTTTGCACCGTCACGGTGATCCGGGAACGTTCCGCCCCGCTGATTACAGATGTTTCCGTGATGCCTGACAGGGTTCCATCCGCAAGCATCTCATACCGGACCGTCAGTCTCACATCCCTGCCCAGGGAATTGGAGGACATTGTTGTCGTTTCCTTAATTCTGGAGCCGTCCGGCTTTGTTGTTGTGATGGTACTTGTCGCCGATTCGGTTTTGTCTGTGTATATTTTGGTCGAAACACAGCTGCCGTCTGGCATCCATTCGGTCGTAACCTGTGTTTTCACAATTTCCCGTGGAGGAGAGGTTATGACTGTCTGCGTATACCGGATGGCAGACGGACTGATGACCTCGGTTTTGGTTTCCGTAATCCGTAAGAAAGAGTCATCCTGTTCGGTGACAATCGTTGTCACGCTGCCGTCCGGATGATGGATTGTCTCAGTTCTGTAGATTTTTTGCTTTTTGTCCGGCTGGACAAAAACAGGATTCCAAAAACTGCCGCCAGATGGATAATAACCGCCAGAACTGCTGCCAGAGCTGGCGCTTACGATCGTAAGGGTCAGTAAATCTTCGCTTACGGCTTCGGTGTAGTTGCCGGTAGCCGGTATGCTGGCACGAATCTGATATGTACCGGTTGCAGACGGCAGTCCGGATATGTAGTTATCCTGTCCCATACTGGTGTAGGAGTACTGGATCTCGCCGCTGTAAGTCTCTCCGCCAGCAAGCGTTACGGCTGGCGGGTTTTGAATCACAGCCGGATGACCGTTGTAAACGGATGTCTGCGTGTTATGACTGCCAAAGGAAAGTACCGGCACGGCCGGACGGATCCGGAATGTGACAGTCCGCTCCCCGCAGTAATCCCCGATTCCTGTAATAACGGCAGCAGCTTCTCCGGCATTGGTATGGCTGGTATAGGTTATGGTATAATCCCTGCCTTCCGTCAGCGTCTGTCCATCCCGTGTCACAGTAGCTGCAGGTGTTTTAGCTGTTCCGTCGTATTCAAAATCCGTCAGTGTAAGATTTACCTGTATGTCAGGATCACTGCTGATATCGATTTTTGCCAGGGACAAAACCAGCCCGCCCTCAGGCGGCTGCATGGTTGATTTATCCAGAATGGTAAAGTGCGTGGAGCCGTTGCTGCTGTCCGTCCAGTCATCAATCGTGTAGCTGTCTGACAGGAAGGGAATCAGACTGTCTCTAAATGCAGCTTTTTGCGCCTCTGTTAACGAACCATGTCCGGTGGAACCCTCCAGGCTAAGCGCTGGCCTGCCCTCAAGCTGCAGTGTGGACTGCGCGTCTATTTCCGGCGGGTTGAACAGGATTAATGGTTTACGGGAAACCAGCTTTCCGCCGTCTGTGAGGTGTAAGTTATCAAATGAATTTTCATCATTTAAGATTAAAGTACCGGAACCTGTAACGGAAAGTGTCCCATTCACGTTGCCGGAGCTTCCGATGCTAAGTCTGTCGCTGATGGTAACATGTGCGCCGTCCTGTACGGTAACAGTAGAATCATCTGCACCTGTATAAACGTTTTCAATAGTCAGATGCCCGGTTCCTGTAAATACAAACTTACGGGCGATGTTTGCACCGAGCTTTTCGGAACTGAGGGTGCCGATTGTGGTATCTGTCCTGGTTTCCAGATTTAGTACGCCTGCACCGGTAATCGAAACTTTTTCAGACTGCAGACAATCTGCATCCGACGGAAGTTTTAGGATCCCTTCGTTTACGAGTTCCGGCTTTGTGCCCGTAGTACTACCCTCAGACAGGACATCCAGCAGGGTGATATTTTTGCCGGCTGGAATTGTCAGCTTTGTATCGGATGCAAGCGCCAGTTCTACGTTGTTTGTACCAGTCTGTTCTGTGAGCGTCCATCTGTCTCCTCCAGACAGTATGATTTTCACGGGCGACTGGCTGCCGGCATTGTCCATCCGGATGTTTCCATCAGACGATACAGTTACAGTGCCGCCGGCGTTGTCAGAGTATGCCGTTTCAACAGACGGGGGAGTGGATAGTTCCAGTGTATTTCCGGTAAAGCTGTTGTTCTGCGGGGCAGCAGGGGTTCCGTCAGCCAGCGGATCAGCAGAAACGTTGTTACTCTCTGGCGGGTAAATACAGACACCGTTATCGGATATTTCCGGCTGGTTTTCCGCAGACGGACTGGCTGCTGCCGGCTGGTTTTCCGCAGACGGACTGGTTGTTGCCGGCTGGTCTGCCGCTGCGGCCCAGTGTACGGCTGCCATACTCTCCACAGGCGTTGTAAGGTCTGGCAGGGTACAGGCGGCAAGTACACTGAGAAAAAGCGCTGTGTTTCGTTTTTTCCTATGCAATGCAATTCCTCCATTTCATTTCTTTATTTCTTTTTTGAGGGGGAGGGGTTACTGATACTGGTAAGCGTCTTTTCAGACTGAATGATATTTGTGTGAACCATTTTCTGAAACAGGGCTGCTAAATCAGGAAAACCTGTTATCCCCTTTTTATTATATAGCCGGACAGATGCAGGCGCAATGACATGTTATGCTGGTATGGAACATCTTGTGTTAAATGGTTACTTTTCACGGGTCAGGGAGGTGCAGGAGTTTCCCTGGTGCTCTGCAATAATTTTCTGTAGCTGCACAATCTCCTTTTCAGACAGCTTTTTACGTCTGGTGAACGCTGCTAAGAATTTGGGCAGGGAACCTGCAAAAGTATCCTCTACAAATTTTTCACTCTGCATCGTAAGAAATTCTTCTTTCGATACAAGCGAAGTTACCATGCCTGCCTGATTTTGAAATAATCCCCGCTCGCAAACTCTGCGTAAAATTGTGTACGTCGTGGATTTCTTCCAGTCTAATTCCTGTGCACACAGTTTTACCAGTTCTCCCGATGGAAGCGGTTCATGGTTCCAGATGATATCCGCAAACCGCATCTCAAGCTCTCCTAATTTATATTCTGCCATAGTTTCCCCCCCTCTTTTTAAATGGTCTTTATTCTGATACCGTTACTTCTCACGCTAGTTTACTTGTAGTAAACCATATGATAAGTTTACCATAAGTAAATCATCCTGTCAACTTTAAATTTGCTGCGAAGAAGTATGATCCTCTGTGCCGGATGGGAAGTCTGCGGTCAGCATCACCGAAGCATAAAACACCCCTTCCTTCCATTCATAACGCACATCCCCATGATATCGTTGCACAATAATGCGTACCGATTCTGTACCAAGCCCGAATCCAGGCCGTTTGCTGGAGTAAAAGGCATCGCCCTGCTTTTCGGGTTTTGGTCCGGTATTATCTACGGTCAGGACAAGGGTACTTTCGCTCATCTGCTTTGCCCGGATCTTTATAAAACGGGTTTTGCCACAGGTGGTACATGCATCCAGCGCATTTTCCAAAAGATTTCCAAGAATCACGCAAAATTCCGGTTCCGGTATAACCGTTTTCTGGCGGATCGCAAAGGATATTGCCAGATCAATCGCATATTGCGACGCTTTTTTTGCATAAAAACACAAGATGGCATTTATAGCGGCATTGCCGCAGTAAACAGGAAGAGCTTCCTGAGGGAGGCTTTCTCCATATTTTTTTACATAAGCGGACAGTGCGTTCAGATCTCCGCAATTAATATAGCCCTGCAGAGCCTGCCAGTGATGGCGCAGGTCATGGCGTGCGTGTCTGGTCTCTTCCAGCCGGGACTGGACGAGGGCATACTGGCTGGTCTGGATTTTAATCAGCTCGTTCATGCTGCGGCTGCGTTCTTCTGCGATTGTCTGCTGCTGTAATAGCTGGATGGAACGTACGAGATTGCGGTAAATGAGAAACATGCAGATCATCAGAAGGGTACGTGTGGCAAGGGTAAGCAGCGATCCGGTCTCTGCCGGATAGGTATACAGGAGGACAATGATACTGGTGAATAACGGTACCATCCAGACTGTTTTCCAGATACCCGGCGCTTCAATCAGAAAAATGATGCGGGCTGTCTGCCTGATATAGCGCAGCATAAAAGGCATTGTGACGAAAAAAATGAGCAGGATCACAGCACCGGACTGCCAGCTGACGGCCGGAAAGTGAAAGATACTGCGTCCAAGAAAAGCGGCTGTCCCTTTGACCAGCATCAGGTAATCGGCTGTAAATATGTACAGAAACGCTACTTTGCCAGCATCCATTTTCACAAAGTAAAAAAACAGTCCGCCATATAACGGTATAGCCGGAAGCTGTGCCAGCTCCAGAGACAGGCCAGCCTGGTATAAAGTAAAAAATATTCCCATAAACAGAGCCTGCGTGGCAATTAAAAGCCAGAATGTCGTTTTTTTGGGCAGCCGCAGGCTGTTCCAGAATGGCACATAGGCAAACAGGTGAAAGGGCAGGGTACCGGCCATCATAAAACAGGTCAGACTGGCAATATTTTGTCCGCCGTTCATGGCTGTCCTGGCTCCGGGCTGTAAGTACGGATACGGCTGCGCACACTGGAATAGGCAAAATCAAGATATTTCTGACGTACAGCAGGATATTTCAGGCGGCTGACCGGCAGTACCGTTCCATCCTGCAGCCGCAGACAATTCTCTGTCAGATTTTCTACCGATTCCAGATTGACGAGAATCCCTTTCATACAGTCGCAAAAATAAGGGTACTGCAGCAGAAGAGAAGCAAATTCACGCTGACGCATACGGATATACTGCGCTTCTCCGTTTGCAACATGAACACAGATCTGCCTGTCTGCATATTCAGTCCATGTAATCTGATGCAGAAAAAGCTTGTGGATGCCATTTTTGTCAGGGACGGTCACGTACTGGCTCTGTTCGATCAGATCCGCATTGCAGCGGATAAGCGCCTGTGACAGTTTTTCATAACTGTAGGGCTTGAGCAGATAGCCGGAGGATTCTACATCATAGCTGTCTACGGCGTACCCGTCAGAAATCGTTGTAAAAATCAGACGGCAGTACGGATCTGTTTTACGGATCGCCTGGGCAGTTTCCATGCCATTTATGCCATTCATAAAAATATCCAGAAAAATAATATCATAACTGCCAGCCTGAAACTGGTCTAACAGGGATTCTCCATCTGCAAACAGGACCGGATGCGGGATGAGCGGAATCTGATGATCCAAAGCCCAGCGGGAGATGCCATCAGTCAGATGGTCAGCGTCCTCTTTTTTATCTTCAGCGATTGCAATACGCAAAAAAATCAGCTCCTTTTGTAATATCGTGAATTTTTGTGCTTTGAAGTCACAAACAATACTATTCTAGCATATTTTTCAGGATACGGGTACTGTTCTTTTTCTGATTTTTATTTCCGTATGCAAAAACAGGGTAACAGTTCAGACAGCTGACCTGTTACATGCAAAAATCCATTTAAAATCGCTTCGCGATAGGATTTTTGCACTCCTGAATCACTTTCTTACGCTTCGCACAGTAAATGTGCAAGGCTGTCTGAACTGTTACAGAGCCTGGTTACTATTCACGGCCCAGGGGCCGCTCATAGTAACGATTCGGGGCGATATGGAAAATTTGCTTCGCAAAAAATAACAGAGCTTGCAGTATGCTCCTGCCTGTTTTATAATAAAAATCATCACAATACGCAAAGGAGGACCCTATGGAATGAAGACGAATAAGGAAAAATACAAA
>CANTHI010000219.1 GCA_947653505.1 uncultured Eubacterium sp. | reverse complement strand
TGACAATCCGGCTGCGGATACTGCTCTCTCCAAACGCAGGCGGACTTCCCAGTATAATCTTTCTGCCCGAAGATAAAGAAAGCAATGCCGCGGAATAAGGTTTCCGTACATCGTTACCAAGCTTTCGGATTACACACTCATCACAGGACATCTCCATGTCCCTGCACATCAGATAAAACGAAATCCATGCAGCCGGCTGAAACCAGTGCACACAGCAGACCAGAAACGCAGCCTGCTTTACCAGATAATCCCTGCGTCTGATATGCGTCCTTTCATGCTCCAGCACAAACCGTCTGTTTTGTTCTTCCATATCCGGCGGGAGGAAAATTGCAGGCCGGCGCCATCCCGCTACAAACGGCGTCGCAAGCTGTTCCTTTTCATAAACTCCCTCCTCCACCAGTACTGCGTCACGCAGCTGCAGCCGCAGCCGTATATAAGACCATGCACTATAAAGCAAAAGCAGGCACATTCCTGCAATCCACAATACAGCTGCCACCGCAGGTATCTCCTGTACCAGGCTCCCACGTCCCGCAGTCTCTGCAGATGGAGAAGGATTTTGTACCGGCTCTTTCAAAATCCCATTTCCATTCGCCACACCCCCATCCAAAACTGCTTCATCCAAAACTGCTTCATTCAAATTCTGAGGCACTTCCTGCATCTGAATTTCCAGCGGCACAGGATTTGTTTTCACCCGCAGAATACTCAGCGTACTCTGCAAAGATACCGGACATACCAGCCGGAAAAATACAGCCGCCCACAACACATACGAATAAATCTTTGGCTGCTTACGCAAAAATATCCGCAGCGCCAGCACCAGCATCATACAATAACCAGCCGTAATCCCCATATTCAATACTTTCAGAAAAATCTGTTCCAGCATACTCATCCCACCCTTTCTGCAAGACCAGTATATCGGGCACTAAATATCTCATAGGTTCACGCCGGATATTTAATGATCGATGTACTAGCGAATCTGACGGCATCATTTCCATAACCAGCTTCTTTCTAATCCTCTTCCTGGTAACATTCAATCAGCTTTTTCATCTCTTCCACCTGTTCTTTGCTCAGCTTTTTTCTCCCAATAAATGCAGTCAGAAACTTCGGCAGGGAACCATCAAAGGTATCCTGTACAAACTGACGGCTCTTCCCCGCATAAAATTCCTCCCTGCTGATCCGCGCGCTTACAACTGCATGTTCATTCTGAAAAATACCACGGCTGCATAATTTTTTCAGCACCGTATACGTCGTTGATTTTTTCCAGTGCAGCTTATCTTCACACAAACGCACCAGCTCCATCGACGCAACCGGCTCATTGTCCCAGATAATATCCGCAAATTTTTTCTCTGCTTCTGCCAGTTTATAAACGATCATATATTCCGCCTCCCTGATCTGTCTGGTCTATATACAATAGACTTATTTGTGATGAGTCTATCACATATAGACCTATGTTGTCAAGATCATTTTCCTAATAATATGTTACCGTTTTTTCAATGCGCTACGGGAAATCCAGCTGTAAAGCCATCTGGGAGATGTAATCTGCTGCGGCTTCGAAAGAAGTTCGTTTGTTACTTTTCACGGTTCAGGAATGCTTAGCGCTTCTTGACTTTTTCCCCATTCAGCTATATGATACTTTTATCAGACAATACATCTGGCACCCAGCCATTCTTTCTGAAAGAATACAGCAATTATAAAAACACAGGAGGACATTTCATGCAGCAATATCAATTCGAAAAAATCTATTCCCAAATGGAAAAAGAGTTTGGAAAGATTGAAAAAGGAGAAGAAGATTTCCATACAATGATGTTCTATCCGATCGAAAGCAACGTATTAAAAATCCATCGAAAATATCCGGAGGCAAACAGCCGCAGACTTCTGGAAGCGCTCGCGCTGGCGCTGTTTGACATCCGCTCCCGGTGCACTGGTGAAGCCTTTGATCTGGGCAATTTCCGAAATGAAGCGAACGAAAAGCTGGAACACGCGATCTTAATGGCATTTGATCCGTTTACAAACGAAGAACTTCATGACCTGATTTTATCTGAAAACAAACTGGATCTGGCAGATCCGGCAACGCTTCACGAATTGTATACAGAACCGGTTATCTGCATTTTGCGCATCAAAGAATCTGTCGAAGGCTGGATAAAACGGATGGGTTCGGATGGTTATTTCGATTTTTCGGAAAGCTATATGGGTCCTGAAATAAAAGGAGACACAATGGCTTATGCACTGACGGATATCTCAGAGTAGCTTTTGGGAGTAAATCTGATACAGAGCTTAACATGATGCAGAGCTTAACATGATGCAGAGCTTAACATGATACAGATCTTAAAAAGAGACGGCAGATACATACTGGCGTCTCTTTCTTATAACATTTATGATGGGGCGGTAATTGATACCATTTTGATAAACTGCCTGCACCATGTATTGGCAAATGTGACTATTTATCTTCATCATCCGCATTCCTTACATCCATTTTTCCAGCATCGCCTTCGTTTTCCTGTAATTTACGCAGTTTTCATAATCCTCTTCCCTGATTTCCAGTGTAAGCGGGCAGTCATATGCATATTTCCGGTACAGCCTTAGCAATGCATCTGCCTTTTCCTGATCCTGAAATGCGGTTCCATGATTTTCCATATATCCATTGCCTGTAAAATCGTTAAAATGAATCAGTCTGCAGATTCCCTGATGAATTTGAAAATAATGCTCCATGCTGTAATCCAGATATTCTGGCAAAGGCTCCTGCGGAAAAAAATCCGCTGCCTGCAGAAGTATTTTCATATACTTTTCTGTCATGGCTGCATGGCAGATATCCAGCACACTTCCGATCCGTTCTCCAAAACGCTTTCGCAAATAGCGGACCATTTCTGTCAGATCTGTAAAAATCCCATTACATAATCTGGGACTTTTCGCAGCTGTCTTTTTGTATTCCATCGGAACCACATTTTCAATGGCAAGGTCAACCATCGGAAAATCCGCAAAAAACTGTTCCAGCAGATGCTCCAGCCGGCTGCGGTACGTCTCAAACTCCATAAACTCATAAAAAGACAACGATGAATGAATGACTACCAGAATCCGGTGTTTCCAGATATCCGCGCAAAACTGCGCCAGCCGGAATACATTCCGGACCGGACGCACGTCCTCATGCTGAAAAATGCACTCCATATTCATCACCTGTCCATTTGCATAAAACGGCACATGCACTACTTCCACATTGTACATGGTAAACCATTCCTGCAGATAGCACGTTTCAAAACAGCTTCCCTTTCTCAAAAAATCTTCTTCCAGATTAAACTCCAGCCCGTCACAACCACATTTGATCTTTTCCCGTATCTCTCCTGAATCAAACGAAGCTTTCGCGTATATTTTCATATGATGGTCCATAATGCTGACGCTCCTTGGTTAAAACAGTTCCACTTTTTCCCCGATCACCGCAAACTCTTTTAGATGCCCCCAGACCAGGCCAGCTGTTCCGCTTGTACTTTCAATAACCGCTTTTTCAAATTCTTCTTTCTTCTCCTGCGGAATCATTGCGTGTATGACAACTTTTTCGGTATATTCCGTATCCAGCACAGGAATGTTCCGCTGCGCCAGCAGATACTGGAGCTTTCCCAGTCCGTTATAGTCTGTCCCTATATCCAGCATCCAGCCCTGCTGCTTTTCAATGATTACCGACGCGGCAAGTCCGGCCTGCACGCTTTTCTGGTATGCACGTACCAAGCCTCCGGTTCCCAGCAGCGTACCGCCAAAATATCTTGTCACAACGACTGCCGCGTTATGGATCTCTTCCCGCAGCAGCACATCCAGCATCGGTCTTCCGGCTGTTCCCGATGGCTCCCCGTCATCCGAGCAGCGGGTCAGCTCATGATTCCTGCCAACCGTAAACGCAGAACAGTTGTGGGACGCATCCCAGTATTTTTTCTTAAGCATGCTGATCCATGCAGCTGCTTCTTCCTCACTTTCGACTGGCTGGATGGTTGCAATGAACCTGGATTTTTTTTCTACAATTTCTCCCTCTCCGCCCTGATAGACAACCTGATAGCTACCCAACGTACTGACCTCCCTCATTCCTGCAGCCTCGCCGCTGTATACGGTTTCCTTTTATTGCAGGCAGACATTCTGTCTGCAATCTGTATCGGAATTGCGTTAAAAATCCAGAATCACTTCATTCGCGACAGGCTCGTCCTCTTCCTGCGGCAAATCTACCGAGGTTTCCGGTCCTTCTGACGGTGGTTGTCCGGCATCTGGATTTTCATCCGGATTTACGTCCGGCTCATCCGGGTTCCCATCCGGATTTTCACCTGGATTTTCATCCGGATTTGCGCCCGGCTCATCCGGATTCCCGCCCGCGTTTTCATCCGGATTTGCGTCCGGCTCATCTGATCCTGCCGGGTCCGGAGGCGCTGTATTCTCCCTCGTATGCATGGTACAGGTCAGCAGATTTCCGGTATATAAATATGGTCCGTCCTCCGTATCCGGTGATCCGCCTATAATGCGCACCGAGGACGCATAAGATCTGCCCGGACAGTACGGCCCCGCCAGCCTGCCGGATACAGAACAGACACGTATGGCTGCATGATGCACGCAGACATCTTCCGGCACGGTTCCTTTTGCAAAAAACTCTGTAGTCAGCATACTTCCACGCGGATCATGTACACAGACGCCTTCCTGCGCAGGCATTCCGGATTTTTTGCAGACCTCTGCTGTAATAATGCCGGATGGCATTTCAAAGTCCTTATATTTCAATCCGTCATGAATCTGACTCATGACAGACTTCCAGATCAGTTTTGGATAAGAAGTTTCTCCATCGTTCTGCCGTGTATTGTCGTCATAGCCTCCCCAGACTACCAGCGTATAATACGGGGAAAATCCTGCAAATAACGCGTCTTTATTTTTTGTTGTCGTTCCGGACTTTCCCGCAAGCGCCATGCCTTCAAAATTTGCCAGCTTTCCGGTACCCTGCGTTAATACATCCTGCATCGCGTTTGTCAGCAGCCATGCGGTTGTCTCCTGCACAGCTTCGCTTTTTTTCGGCTGGTTATCGATTAATACATGTCCATCATGATCTATGATTTTCGTATATAAGCGCGGTCTGATATACGTACCGCCATTTGCGATTGCCGCATAGGCTGCCGTCAGCTCCAGATTTGTCACGCCGTGCGTAATTCCGCCCAGCGCCAGTGCTTCGTTACGGTCTTTTTCCGATAACGTCGTAAATCCAAAGTGATCTGTCAGATAATTATAACCGGTATCAATCCCGATATCTGTCAGCGTCTTGACGGTCACTACATTAATAGACTGCGTAATCGCTTCCCGGATAGACGTAAATCCACCATATTTGCCATTGTAATTTTTCAGCGGTGTACCATTGGGATACGTATACGGTGCGTCATCTTCCACAGAAGCAAGCGTCATCTGTCCGGTATCCAGAGCTGGCGCAAAAGCCGCCAGCACCTTAAACGTAGAGCCTGGCTGGCGCACAGAATCCGTCGCACGGTTCAGCGTACGGTTCGCGGTCTTTTCTCCCCGCCCGCCTACCATTGCTTTCACTTCTCCGGTCTGCTGGTCAATGACTGTAAGCGCTGCCTGCGGCTGGATCGTATACGTAATGGTCTGCCCGTTTTCCGGTACGACATCCCCTTTTTTCATAATATCTTTTTTATATTGTTCTACTGCCGCAAGCGCTTCCTCCTGCGAAGCAAAATTGATCGTATAAGACTTATCGGATGCCTGATAATAAGCCAGCATCGTCTGCTCGTCATAATATTTAAATTCTCCATCCGGCTGCTGGATTGTCAGTGTCATGGAAAATGAGGTTTTTGGACTGGCAGGATAGTTTTCCATATTGTTGATCTGCGCATCACAGATGGCCTGAATATCCGGATCCTGTGTCGAATAGATCGTAAGTCCGGTATTATACAGTCTTTTATATGCCTCTGTCTGCGAGCATCCCAGCACTTCCATCAGATCTTCAATGACCTGTTCCGTCAGGGCATCATCAAAATATGAATGCACGCTGGACTTATCCAGCTGTCTGGCATTTACTTTCTGAATCCGGCTGTAGACGTCGTCTGCCATTGCTTTGTCGTACTGCCGCTGGGAGATCATTCCCTGCTCCTTCATATCATTCAGTACTTTTTTTCTACGCTTGCTGTTATCTTTTGGATGGGTAATCGGGTTATAGCCGCTTGGATTTTTTGTAATTCCCGCAATGACCGCGCATTCTGATAAAGACAGCTGCGAAACATCCTTCCCGAAATACCGTTTTGACGCAGACTGTACGCCCAGCGTATTCTGTCCCAGATTCACGGTATTCAGATAGTTTTCCAGAATCCAGTCTTTGGATTCCTCTTTTTCCAGCTGAAGTGCCAGATACTGCTCCTGGATTTTTCGTTTAAAACGGTCTGCCTGCGATTTTTCAGCTGAGCCACCAAAGCCATTATCTGCTGCTGTACCAGAGAAAATCATATAT
>CANTHI010000218.1 GCA_947653505.1 uncultured Eubacterium sp. | reverse complement strand
AGAATACTTAGGGCTTCTTGCATTCTGGAGCGGACACAGCAGACGGGGCAAATTTCCTCTCCCAGCGTCCGCATAGCCAAAAGGTAACATTTTTATGTAAATTGTTGCTTTCTTTGCTTAAGTCCGCGCCTATAGGAATCTGCCCTCCCTATCCGCTCACTGCACCGTCATATACGTATACCCCATCAGACTCATATCCACTTCCCTTGCCACCTCGCGTCCTTCCCGGATCGCCCATACAACAAGCGACTGCCCCCTGTGCATATCACCGCAGACAAAGACATTCGTTGCACTGGTCGCATACTGTCCGGCTTTTGTCTGTACATTTGTCCGCTCATTCAGCTTTACGCCAAAGGCGTCCGCAATATATTTCTCACTGCCGAGGAATCCGGCTGCTATGAGTACCAGATCTGCCGGCAGCTTCTTTTCGCTGCCCTGTACTTCTTTAAGTACGCTGCGCCCGCTCTTTTCGTCTTTTACTGCTTCCATCCGCACGGTCTGTACGCCTGTCAGATTTCCGTTTTTGTCTTTGAAAAACTCCCTGACTGTCGTCTGATACACGCGCGGGTCATGCCCGAATACCGCGATTGCTTCTTCCTGACCATAATCTGTCTTGCAGATTTTTGGCCACTCCGGCCACGGATTGTCTGCGGCGCGGCTGTCCGGCGCTTTTGGCATCATCTCCAGCTGTGTTACGGAGGCCGCACCGAGACGGATGCAGGTGCCGACACAGTCATTTCCGGTATCGCCGCCGCCGATCACGATGACATGCTTTCCTTTTGGCGATGCGAATTTTTTGTCTTTCAATTGCGAATCCAGCAGGCTTTTTGTCACGCTGCTTAAAAAATCCACCGCAAAAAAGATCCCTTTGGCATCGCGTCCTGCCGCCTGTATGTCTCTGGGATGTTTTGCCCCACAGGCTAAAATCACGCGGTCGTACTCTTTTAACAGCTTCGCTGCCTTTACGTCCCTGCCGACATCGGCATTTGTAACAAACTCCACGCCTTCTTCCTGCATCACCGCGACTTTTAAATCAATGACTGACTTTTCCAGCTTCATGTTCGGAATCCCGTACATCAGCAGCCCGCCGATGCGGTCGTCCCTTTCATAGACCGTTACGTGATGGCCGCGCTTATTCAGCTGGTCTGCCGCCGCGAGTCCGGCAGGGCCTGAGCCTACGACGGCAACGCGCTTTCCGGTACGTACCTTTGGCGGCTTTGCTCCCGCGAGTCCGTTTTCATAGGCATATTCGATAATCCCGTGTTCATTTTCCTTTGTCGTGACCGCGTCCCCGTAATGCCCGCACGTACATGCCGCTTCGCACAACGCCGGACAGACTCTGGAAGTAAATTCCGGAAAATTGTTTGTTTTCATCAGGCGGTTGTACGCCTGCTCCCAGTTGCCGGAATATACCAGATCGTTCCACTCCGGAATCAGGTTGTGCAGCGGACATCCGCTTGCCATTCCCTCGATGAAAATACCGGCCTGGCAGAACGGCACTCCGCATTCCATACACCGCGCGCCCTGTTTTTGCTGCTCCTGTCTGGAAAGTGGCTGATGGAACTCGTGGAAATGTAAGATCCGCTCTTCTGGCTCCTGTGCCTTTCCCGTCTTTCTCTCATAATCCATAAATCCGGTTGGTTTTCCCATTCCGTTCCCCTCCTATCTTCCTGCGTTTGCGTAAAATGCTTCGATCTGTGCCTGCTCTGCGTTCAGTCCTTTTTCTTCCATCTGGACGATCGCCAGCATCATCCGTTTGTAGTCATGCGGTACGATCTTTTTAAACTTCGGCAGATACCCGCTGAAATGATCCAGCACCTGCTTTCCTTTTTCGGAATTGGTCAGATTCACATGCTCTTCGATCATTTCTTTTAATTCGAGTACATCATATTTGGACGTGATCTCTTCTGATGATACCATCCCCTTATTCAGCCTCGTATACAGATCGTTATCTTCATCGAGTACATAGGCTATTCCGCCGCTCATGCCTGCCGCAAAGTTTTTTCCGGTACGTCCTAAGATCACGACACGTCCGCCGGTCATATATTCACATCCATGATCGCCGACTCCTTCCACGACCGCAACCGCTCCGGAATTGCGCACGCAGAACCGCTCGCCTGCCACGCCGCTGATAAATGCTTTGCCGCTCGTCGCGCCATACAGCGCCACGTTTCCGATAATGATGTTTTCGTCTTTTTGAAAACGGCTGCCTGCCGGTGCGTAGACAACGAGCCTGCCGCCGGATAATCCTTTTCCGAAATAATCGTTGGAATCGCCGGAAAGCTCCAGTGTCAGTCCTTTCGGAAGAAATGCTCCAAAGCTCTGTCCGCCCGCACCACTGCACCGGACAATGTACGTATCATCCGCCAGTCCCTGCGGATACCGCCTTGTAATCTCGGAGCCGAAGATCGTTCCAAACGCGCGGTCTGTATTCGTGACATCGACGGAAATGCTGCGTTTTACGCCGCTATCCAGCGCACTTTTGAGCTGTTTTAACAGCACCCGCTCGTCCTTCGTCTTTTCCAGCTGGAAATCGTATACTTTTTTTGGATCAAAAATCACGTTTTCCTTCCGGTCCGCAAACGGATTGTTTAAAATCCTGCTCAGATCAAGCTCCTTCTGGCGTCCGGACAAATCCTCCCTTACGCATAACAGGTCACTGCGTCCAACCAGCTCATCCACCGTACGGATCCCGAGCTTTGCCATAATTTCACGCAGATCCTGCGCGATAAATTTCATAAAGTTTACAACGTACTCCGGCTTTCCGTCAAAGCGCGCCCGCAGCTTTGGATTCTGGGTCGCGATGCCTGCCGGACAGGTATCCAGATTGCAGACACGCATCATCACACAGCCCATTGTCACAAGCGGCGCCGTGGCAAATCCAAACTCCTCGGCTCCCAGCAGGGCTGCCACCGCCACGTCACGTCCGGTCATCAGCTTGCCGTCTGTCTCAATACGGACTTTGTTGCGCAGGCCATTTAAAATGAGCGTCTGGTGCGTCTCGGACAGACCCAGCTCCCACGGGAGTCCGGCATTATGAATCGAGCTGCGCGGCGCGGCGCCGGTACCTCCGTCATAACCGGAGATCAGAATCAGCTGCGCGCCTGCTTTTGCCACACCTGCCGCAACGGTGCCGACGCCTGCCTCTGAAACAAGCTTCACGGAGATTCTTGCCGCGCGGTTGGAGTTTTTCAGATCGTAAATCAGCTGTTCCAGATCCTCGATCGAATAGATATCGTGATGCGGCGGCGGGGAAATTAACGATACTCCCGGCGTGGAAAGCCTTGTTTTTGCGATCCACGGATAGACCTTTTTGCCCGGCAGATGACCGCCTTCTCCCGGCTTTGCGCCCTGCGCCATTTTAATCTGGATCTCTTCGGCGCTGACCAGATACCGGCTCGTAACACCAAACCGGCCGGAAGCCACCTGCTTGATCGCGGAACATCTGTTTAATCCATCCGGCCCGATGGTCAGCCGTTCGATGCTCTCGCCGCCTTCTCCGGTATTGGATTTACCGTGCAGCATGTTCATCGCTATGGCAAGCGTCTCGTGTGCCTCCTGCGAAATCGAGCCGTATGACATGGCTCCGGTTTTAAATCTCGTGACGATTGATTCCACGCTTTCTACCTCTTCGAGCGGGATCCCCTCTTTTGGATATCTAAAATCAAACATTCCGCGGATATAAGCGTCCTTTTCTTCCGCATTGACCATCTGCGTATATTTCTGAAACAGTCCGTAATCGCCCATTCTCGTTGCCTTCTGCAGCATATGGATCGTTGCCGGATTGTACAGATGCTGTCCGGCGCCGCTGCGCATTTTATGGCGTCCTTTGGAATCCAGCGACTCATCCACCTCCAGCCCGAGCGGATCGTACGCCAGCGAATGCAGATGGTCCACATCATTTTCAATATCCTTTAATGTAATGCCTCCGATCCGGCTGACCGTATTGGTAAAATATTTGTCAATCACGGATTTATCGATACCGATGGCTTCAAAAATCTTGGCGCCCTGATAGGACTGGATCGTGGAAATCCCCATTTTCGAGGCTATTTTTACAATACCAGACGTTACCGCGTGGTTATAATCATCCACAGCCGCATAATAATCCTTATTCAGCATTTTCAGATCTACCAGCTCTTTGACTGTCTCATGCGCCAGATAAGGGTTGACCGCGCTGGCCCCGTAGCCAAGCAGCGTCGCAAAATGATGCACCTCCCGCGGCTCGCCGGACTCTAAAATCAGCGACAGCGAAGTCCGTTTTTTCGTAACGACCAGATGCTCATGAAGTGCGGCAACCGCAAGCAGCGATGGGATCGCCACGTGATTTTCATCCACACCGCGGTCTGATAAAATCAGGATATTCGCACCTTCCCGGTAAGCACGGTCCGCTTCCAGAAACAGGCGGTCTACCGCTTTTTCCAGACTTGTATTTTTATAATATATAATCGGTATCTCTGCCGTCTGAAATCCTTCCACACGCATGGAACGGATTTTCATCAGATCCGTATTGGTCAGAATTGGATTGTTTACTTTTAGCACCTGACAGTTTTCCGGCCGCTCTTCCAGCAGATTGCCATCATCGCCAATATACACACAGGTGGAAGTCACGATTTTTTCCCGGATTGAATCAATCGGCGGATTCGTCACCTGCGCAAACAGCTGTTTAAAATAGTTAAACAGCGGCTGATGGTCATCGGCAAGCACGGCAAGCGGAATATCGATGCCCATCGCACTCGTAGACTCCGTACCGTTTAATGCCATCGGCAGGATCACTTCTTTCATGGACTCATACGTATAGCCAAACGCGCGCTGGAGCTTTTTCAGCTCTTCTTTTGTAAATTCCGGCACACGCTCATTCGGAATCTTCAGATCCTGCAGCTGGACGAGATTGCGGTCCAGCCATTCCCCATACGGACGTTTGCCCGCAAAATATTCTTTTAACGCGTCATCTCCGATCAGGCGTCCGTTTACCGTATCCACCAGCAGCATCTTTCCAGGTCTTAAACGGTCTTTTTTAATAATTTTCGTCGGATCGATCTCCAGTACGCCGACCTCCGACGAAAGGATCAGCTGGTCGTCATCCGTCAGATAATATCTGGAAGGACGCAGCCCGTTGCGGTCCAGTACGGCCCCCATCAGATCCCCGTCGGAAAATAAAATCGACGCCGGACCATCCCACGGCTCCATCATCGTCGCGTAATACTGATAAAAATCCTTTTTCTTCTGCGTCATCGTATCGTTGTGCGACCACGGCTCCGGAATCATAATCATCACCGCCAGAGGCAGCGGCATCCCGCTCATCACAAGAAATTCCAGCGTATTATCCAGCTGCGCGGAATCCGAGCCTTCGGCATGCACCACCGGAAGCACCTTTGACAGCTCCGTATCCAGTGCGCCGGAAGTCATATTTTCTTCCCGTCCAAACATCTTGTCGACATTGCCCCTGATCGTATTGATCTCCCCGTTATGGACGATCAGCCGGTTCGGATGCGCGCGCTCCCAGCTTGGATTTGTATTGGTAGAAAATCTGGAATGCACCATCGCGATGGCGCTTTCATAATTTTTATCCTGCAGATCCGAAAAGAACATCCGCAGCTGGTCCACGAGAAACATCCCCTTATAGACAATCGTGCGGCTGGAAAGCGAGCAGACATATGTAAAATCGTTCGACTGCTCAAAAACCCGGCGCACGATATAAAGCTTACGGTCAAACTCCAGCCCCTGCTCCACATCCTGCGGACGCTTCACAAATCCCTGCATAATATACGGCATACAGTCCACGGCCTTTTTCCCCAGCTTTTCCGGAGCCGTCGGCACCTTGCGCCAGCCCAGGAACTCCATGCCTTCCTTTTCCACAATGACCTCAAACATCTTCATCGCCCGCCGGCGCTTAAACTCATCCTGCGGAAAGAAAAACATACCCACGCCAAATTCCCGTTCCCCGCCCAGCTCAATGCCAAGCGGCCTGCATGTCTGCGAGAAAAATTTATAAGAAATCTGCAAAAGAATCCCGACCCCGTCTCCGGTCTTCCCCTCCGCGTCCTTCCCTGCCCTGTGCTGCAGGTTCTCGACAATCTTTAACGCATGTTCCACCGTCGCATGGGACTTTCTGCCTTTGACATTAACGACCGCGCCAATCCCGCAGTTATCGTGTTCAAAACGCGGATCGTACATACCGGAAGGTCTGACATTGCTTTCATTTTGCACATGTTTTGTCATAATCGTTGTTCCTTTCTGTTTTTGGATATCACCTGATACAAAATACTGCCGCAGCTGATTTCTGATTCTGATTTATCCTTACTGCCGAGCCATACGCTCTGGTAACAACTATACAACTTTTGCATGGGCAAGTAAATACGGGATTTTTGCTGAATTGTCAGATTGTTTATGAATATCAAAATTTCTTTTATATTTTCTGATAATATCGTTTGTATTCTTTTATTTTCTTTCGCATTCACCGGCATGATACCGTTTGGGATCTCTCCGGCT
>CANTHI010000217.1 GCA_947653505.1 uncultured Eubacterium sp. | reverse complement strand
GGGGCATTCACGGTGCGCGCGTGTATGGCTTGGAACATGCAGAGGGATATTGGGTACTGGCAGGAGCTGATGGCGTTTTTAAGAAACCTGTTTCATGCGTCATTTAAGACAAATCCGTATCTGGAGCGTGCGATGCTGACAGGCATTACGAGAGTGGGAAAGGAATCCCTTTTTTCGGATTTAAATAATATCACGGTTATTACAACGACTTCCAGCATGTATGCAACGGCGTTCGGATTTACAGAACAGGAAGTATCTGCTGCGATGGATGAGTTTCACATGACGCAGAAAGCAGAAGCCGCGGACTGGTATGATGGTTTTATTTTTGGAAGCTGCAGGCATATGTATAATCCGTGGTCTGTGCTGAATTATTTAAAAGAGCAGAAACTTGCGGCATACTGGGTTAACACAAGCTCCAACAGTCTGGCCACAACATTGATACGGGAAAGCAGTCCGGATGTGAAAATGGCGATGGAGGATCTGATCAGCGGAAAATCCTTTGAAACATCTTTAGACGAACAGATTGTTTTTTCACAGCTGGAATATAAAACAAGCGCAATTTACAGTCTGCTGCTGGCCAGCGGATATCTCCGCGCGGAACGCATGATACTGGATCCTGTGAGTGGAAAAAGGAACTATGAGCTCAGGCTGACAAACAGGGAAGTACGTTTTATGTTTGTGCAGATGATAGAAGACTGGTTTCGGGAATATACGCCGGCTTATCATACCTTTATCAAGGCGCTGCTTCTGCATGATCTCGATGCCATGAACGAATATATGAACCGTGTTTCGGAAGACATTTTCAGCAGCTTTGATACCGGAAAGCAGCCTTCCCAAAAGTCGCAGCCGGAACGCTTTTATCACGGCTTTGTACTGGGGCTGATGGTAGATCTGGCGGATCAGTATGTCATATCCTCAAACCGGGAAAGCGGTTTTGGCAGATATGATATTATGCTTTTTCCAAAGCAGAAGCATAAGGATGCTTACCTGATCGAATTTAAAGTCTTTCATCCAAAAAAAGAAGCCACGCTGGCAGATACTGCAAAAGCGGCCCTTACGCAAATCAGGGAAAAAGACTATGCAGCGGAGCTGGTCAGAATGGGGATTGCGCCTGCACGGATCCATAGCTATGGATTTGCGTTTCAGGGGAAACAGGTGCTGATTGACGGAAAGTAAGGTAGGAAATGTATGAAAAAACCACTGATTATTTTAACCGGCCCGACTGCCGTCGGAAAAACAGAACTGTCCATCCGGCTGGCAAAGCAGGTAAATGGCGCCATTATCTCGGCGGATTCCATGCAGGTATACCGGTATATGGATATCGGCTCTGCTAAAATCACAAAAACACAGATGCAGGGCGTCCGGCATTATTTAATCGACGAGCTGCTTCCCGATGAGGAATTTAATGTCGTCCGCTTCCAGCAGTATGCCAGGGCCTATATGCAGGAAATATACGAAAATGGCCAGATTCCGATTCTGACAGGCGGCACCGGATTTTATATTCAGGCGGTGCTTTATGATATTGATTTTTCAAAGCAGGATACGGACAATGCTTACCGCAGACAGCTGGAGGAGCTGGCGGATACGCATGGGGCGCAGTATCTGCATGATCTGCTCAGGCAGGTGGATCCGCGGTCTGCGCAGATCATTCATGCCAATAATAAAAAGCGGGTGATCCGCGCTTTAGAATTTTTTAAGTTGACAGGAACGCCTATTTCTGAGCATAATGAAAAGGAGCATAAAAAACAGACCCCGTATCTTGCTGCCTATTTTGTATTAAATGACAGACGGGAGCATCTTTATGAACGCATTGACAAACGGGTGGATCAGATGATCGCGCAGGGACTGGTGGAAGAAGTGCTTGCGCTAAAGCGTATGGGATATACAAAAGAGCTTGTGTCGATGCAGGGGCTTGGCTATAAGGAGCTGTTTCCATATTTTGACAATGCGTGCACGCTGGAGGAGGCAGTATCTGTGATCAAGCGGGATACGAGGCATTTTGCCAAGCGGCAGCTGACGTGGTTCCGTCGGGAAAAAGATGTCATATGGGTGAATAAAGATATGTTTTCTTATGATAACGACAAAATTTTATCGTATATGAATGCTATATTGAAAGAGAAAGGAATCCTTGGACAGTCATGAACAGTCATTTTACAAATATTTACAAACATATGGGCATCTGCGATGAAGTCGCGGCTTTTGGAGAAGCGGCTGTGTGTGAGCTGAAAGAACGTTTTGAACGTATCGATGAGACGGCGCAGATCAACCAGCTGAAAGTCATTCATGCCATGCAGAAAAATAAAGTAAGCGCGGCATGTTTTAACCAGAGCAGCGGGTATGGCTACGATGATTATGGGAGGGATACGCTGGAGCGCGTCTATGCGGACTGCTTTCATACGGAGGATGCGCTGGTCCGGCCGCAGATTACGTGCGGTACCCATGCGCTTGCACTCGCGCTTTCGTCCAATCTGCGTCCGGGCGATGAGCTTTTGTCCGCGTCTGGCAGGCCGTATGATACGCTGGAAGAAGTGATCGGTATCCGCCCGTCTGCCGGTTCTCTGGCAGAATACGGGATCACATACCGGCAGACAGATTTGCTTGCGGATGGAAATTTTGATTATGAAGGAATTAAAAATGCCATTCGTGACAACACTAAAATCATAGCCGTCCAGCGGTCCAAAGGATATCAGACAAGGCCGACGCTTTCTGTAAATCAGATCGGGGAGCTGGTCGCGTTTGTAAAGCAGATCCGGCCGGATATAATCTGTATGGTTGACAACTGCTATGGGGAATTTGTGGAGCGGCTGGAGCCGTCGGATTTTGGCGCGGATATGACCGTCGGTTCGTTGATTAAAAATCCGGGCGGCGGGCTGGCTCCGTGCGGCGGCTATATCGCGGGCACAAAGCAATGTGTCAGAAACGCCGCGTACCGGCTGACTTCGCCAGGGCTTGGCAAAGAGGTCGGCGCTTCGCTCGGTGTGATGCAGTCGTTTTATCAGGGGCTGTTTCAGGCGCCGACGGTAACGGCCGGTGCTTTAAAAGGAGCCATATTTGCAGCCAGATTATATGAAAAGCTGGGATTTTTTGTGATTCCGGACAGTACGCAGCCGCGTTATGATATTATACAGGCTGTGACGCTTGGTTCGCCGGAAAGGCTGCTGGCATTTTGTGAAGGCATACAGGCGGCGGCTCCGGTAGACAGCTACGTGACGCCACAGCCGTGGGACATGCCCGGATATGACAGTCAGGTGATCATGGCGGCAGGCGCGTTTGTACAGGGTTCTTCGATTGAGTTAAGCGCGGACGGGCCGTTAAAAGAGCCTTACAACGTATATTTTCAGGGCGGACTGACCTGGTATCATGCAAAATATGGAATTTTGATGTCTTTACAAAAACTTTATGAGCGAAATCTTGTTAAACCTGGAGTAATATGTTAATATTAGGTAGCAGTCCAGTGGGTTAACTGAATGGCTGCAATATTATAGAATTGCAGGTTCCTGCTATTTTTACTGATAGAGAGAGCAGAAAAAGTAGAAAGGAACAGATCATATGATGCAGAAACATTTAACCGTAAAAGATTTACCAAAAACCGACCGCCCTTATGAGAAATGCACGTATTACGGACCGGAGGCGCTTACAGACGAAGAGCTGTTAGCCATTTTTATCCGGACCGGGACAAAAAATTACACTTCCATCGATCTGGGGCGACAGATCCTGGAAAAAGGCAACCGCAACCTGATGAACCTGTATGACTACAGTATGCAGACGCTGATGGAGTATGACGGCATCGGGCAGGTAAAGGCGATGCAGTTAAAATGCATTGCCGAAATATCCAGACGGATCGCAAACGCCAGACGGAACATGGATATCTGTTTTTCCAGGGCGGATATCGTGGCTGATTTTTATATGGAAAAGCTAAGGCATGAACCGGCCGAGCACTTTGTCGTGTGTATGCTGGACAGCAAATGCCGCTATCTGGGAGAGCGGACCTTAACGATTGGCAGCGTCAATGCCTCTATCGTATCGCCACGGGAAGTATTTATTCATGCACTGTCTCTGCAGGCAGTTTCGATTATTATTCTGCATAACCATCCAAGCGGCAGGCCGCAGCCGAGCCGTGCGGACGAAAGGGTCACAAAGTGCATTGCCGAATGTGGGCGGCTGCTTCAGATAGAGCTGTCGGACCATATTATTATCGGTGATCATGATTACTACAGTTTTAGAGAAAAGGGACTGCTTTGATCCCTGAATAGGAGACAAAAATGATGTCAGCAAATATTTATGGTGTGGATTTAGGCACTGCCAACTTAAAAATTTACTGCAAAGCCAGCGGAACGATTCTGAATGAAAAAAACACAATCGCGATTATTAACAAAAATCAGATGTATTCGTATGGAAATGATGCTTATGCAATGTATGAAAAGGCGCCGGACCAGATACAGGTAACGTTTCCGATTGTAAACGGTGTCATTGCGGATTACAACAATATGCAGACAATGCTGTTTGAATTTCTGGAAAAAAATGCCAAAGGCAAAATTCGCGGCGCTGAATTTGTCGTCGCGGTGCCGACAGACATTACCGAAGTGGAAAAAAAGGCATTTTCCGATATCTTTTTTAAGAGCAAGGCAAAGCCGAAAAGTGTGCTGCTTTGTGAAAAACCGATTGCGGATGCCGTCGGGCTGGGGCTGAATGTTAACGAGCCGACCGGTATTATGACGGTGGATATCGGGGCTGATACGACGGAAATCTCCATTATTTCCCTGGGCGGTCTGGTCATCAGCCACCTGCTGCATTTTGGCGGCAACCGGTTAGACGAATCGATCATCAGCTATATCCGCAAAAACTATAATCTGGTCATCGGCAGAAAAACGGCCTGCTCGTTAAAAGAAGAGCTGGGCTGTGCGCTGGAGGGCCGGGAAGATAAGATGGTCATCGTAGGCAGGGACGTCGTCAGCGGCCTTCCGATTGAGATGGAGATCACATCTTCCATTGTCTATGAGGCAATCCGTGACCATCTGACCAATATCTGTACAAACATTAAGCTGATTCTGGAAAAAACACCACCGGAGCTGGCAAAAGATATTATCTATGCGGGCATTTACATTACGGGCGGTGGTTCCAAGATCGAAAAGCTGGACGAGCTGTTTAAGCAGATTACCAATATCAAGGTCAACTGCTGTGACAATCCGGAGGAAAGTGTCGCGCAGGGACTGATTAAAATCGTATCCGATAACGATTACAAGCATCTGGCTTACAGCCTCAGGTCCAGTATTTATAAATAGGGGATGCCGGCATGAGAAGAAGAAGAAAAGCGCGCCGCCACATTCCGGCAAAGTATGTGCTCTGGTTTTTATCTGTTGTGTGTGTAGCCGCGATGTTTGCCAGCTTTTTATTTGAGGTGCCGTTTACGCCGTTAAATACGGCTGCGGGCTATGTGTTTATTCCGATGCAGAAAGGGATTAACAAAGTCGGTACGTGGGTAAACGGTCTGACGGATAATCTCGAGCAGCTGCAGGATGTCATGCAGAAAAATAAAGAGCTGCAGGCGCAGGTGGACGAGCTGACCACACAGCTGGGCACTTACCAGATGGAGCAGTATGATATCGAAGATATGAGAAAGCTGCTCGATCTGGATGAACAGTATCAGTATGAAAAAATAGGCGCCAGTATTATCGGAAAGGATGCCGGCAACTGGTTTGATACGTTTATCATTGATAAAGGGTCCAAAGACGGTATCGAAGTCGATATGAACGTCATCGCAGGCAGCGGGCTTGTCGGAATTGTTACAAACGTCGGTCCGAACTATGCCAATGTCCGCTCGATTATCGACGACCGCAACAGTGTCAGCGCGATGGTACTTACGACATCGGACAAATGCTTTGTCAATGGGGATCTGGAGATGATGAGTAAGCAGCAGGTTATCGCGTTTACCGATCTGACCGACGCCAAAGACAAGGCCGCGGTCGGAGATCAGGTCGTAACCTCCTATACGAGCAGCAAATATCTGCCGGGGCTGTTAATCGGACAGATCCACGAGCTGAACACCGATTCCAATAACCTGACAAAATCCGGAACGATTACGCCGGCCGTGGACTTTGAACATATCAAAAACGTACTTGTCATTCTGGATAAAAAGCAGGCAGTACAGGCAAAGGAGCATTAAAAAGACTTCGAATAGAAAAGGACTTATGACATTAAAAGGGCTTATAACATGAAAAGAAAAATAACTGTTTTTTTCATTCTGTTTGTCTGTTTTTTACTGCAGACGACAGTCTTTCAGGCATTGGCGTTAGCATCGATTTCACCCAATCTCCTGATTGTGGTCGTATCATCGTTTGGCTTTATGCGCGGCCGGAAAGAAGGGATGTATACCGGCATACATAAATACGAGGGCATAAAAGCCAAAAATCGTCCCGTAAAAGGCGTCAAAGACCAGTCCTGTAAAAAAGCCGGTATACATCCCTTCTTTCCGGCCGCGCATAAAGCCAAACGATGATACGAC
>CANTHI010000216.1 GCA_947653505.1 uncultured Eubacterium sp. | reverse complement strand
AACAATCTAACATAAGCCCTGTTCGAAAATAATCTAAATCGACACTATCGTCATTACGACCAGATTTTTTTATAAACCATTCCCCGGGATAATCGCAAATGTCAAGAACTATTTTCCCATTTTTGCCTTTAATTGAGATATCCATTTTATAGTTTATCATGTCATCAGACTTGCCGGCATCAAGTATAATACTACGGGACTTATTACTAAAATATTGAATAATTTCAGCATTTTTCTCATCAATAATATTCATTGTTTCCGGATCAGAAATAGCAATATCAAGATTGGTTCTTTCACCAAATACATTTTGAAAACAATTCTTCATAGCAGCAATAACACTTGTCTTCCCGCATCTTCTACCACCAAACATCATTACATTTACAGTACAGTTCATGTGATTTCCTCAATTCTTTATCGTGAAATATTCTAATTCATTCATTTCTTTTAAATTCGCAATAACAGTATTCCACTGCTCCGCAATACTTTGCATAGCGCTTTCTTGCTGATATTCATCCTTCCAGATAAGGTGCATCCAGTCTTCGTATAAATATCTCCACTCTTCCTCAATCTTATTTTCATTATCAACCATTGTATAAGTGATACGATCATAGAGATCTTTCATAGCAGCAAACATGGATCTGTTTGGAGTTTTATACAAATCTTTCATTACAACCTTTACATTGTCATGTACTTCTTCTGCATATGTCCTAAGCCACTCAACGATTTCTTCTGCAACAAGTTCAGGCTGGGCCAATGGAGCAGATATCTGAGGTTCCCCTGACAGAGAAATATCGATCGGGTCAAGCTGTTCTCTTACTTCGTGGATTAAAAATCCTTGTACATTTATTGTGTACTCCTTAAATTTTATGAGTGCGTCGGCAAGAAACGGATATTTTTCCTCACCATCGATAATAGTAAGAAAATCTTCAATCCACATATCTGAATTGCAGTTTAAAGACCGTATGAATCCAAGTCTGCCCTTATCTTCATCAGCAAATACATGAAGAACCTTTTTTTTCATACTTTCAACTAATTGTTCAAGTATACTATTTAATCCTGTAAAATCATCTATAATGGACATTCTCATCAGATTTGTACAAGCTTCATACGCATTAGACTGATTTGTATCGCCATATTTAAGCATTTCAATTACCTTGTCTTCTGTAGGAACGGATTTGATAATATTTTTTAATTTTTCTTCTGCCGCTATGATCAGTTCTTCGCATGGCATCTGTCTGCGTTCGTTATAATCATGAAGGTACAATAAACGCAGCTCATTAAGCAGCCCTTTCTTTACAGTAGGATTGATTCGCTTATAAAACTTACGCCTCAAATCTTCATTCGCTAAACTTGAAAAAACACGGTCAGTAGCCTGACAAATCTGATTGTATGATTGAAACAGGTTCCTTCCTGAATCATTTAATTTATCCATCAGTAACTTATCCACAACCTGAATCCTTGAGGAAAGCTGATTTAATACAGGAACCAGAAGTTCTTTTTCAACTTCGGCTTTTGAAAAACAATTTACACTTAATGCATCAGCGATTTTATAGTCCCGCTTCCTGATTTGCTGAATAACATCTTTAACCTGATTAACATTGTCTCCACTATCTCCTGTTTCAACCTTGTTTACAACCCAAAAGAGCATTTCCTTTGTATATGCAGCTGAAACACGTTTTTCAATATTCTTCACGATATTAATCTCGTTATCACTAATCCGCCCACGCTTATTATCCGGACGAAACATAAGAATAATTGCATCACTATCATTTTCAACAGCTTTTAACATTTCTTCCTCTATTCCAAGAGACGTTGCTCCAATACCAATAGTATCTACAAGAACTATTTTTCCGACATCCTTATGAGGAAAACGTGTTTTAATATTAGCAAGTCTTACACCCAGATATTTATAGTACTTTTTTTCTGTGTCAGTACCAGAATATTGGGCAACAAACTTTTCTATATCTTCTTTTGGCACAGTGATAGATTGTCCAAGTTCATTTCTATAATCTTCAAAATGCTCCACATATTTCCGCAGATGCTCGCACCATTCTTCTTCTTCCACAGTAATGTCTTTGCTCTTGTGCAATTCATCCCGTAATGCATCTACATCAATATCAGGTATTTCTGTTACATATGTGATATGCCTGCAGCCATTCGTCAATTTCTTTAGATACTGATTGATAATATCAACCATCTGTTTTTCATCATAAAAATCTATCTCCGCTTCTACGCCACTGTTTTCTGAATTAGTAATAATCGACTTTGCGCCTGTACAGTCACCCCGGTCAGAAGAAGGTATAACCGCATCATCTAATCCGCTGATATTCTGCATCACAAGGCTCTTTCCCTGACCAGCTCTTCCGATAAAGCTAATATGAAGATTGTCTCGGTTAAGTCTGTTTATCATTCTTTCTAATTCACATGTATAAACATCATAACACTGGCAAAAGTCCTTTATTGAAATGCCAATAATACGGTCCGCCACATCAAAGTCTCTCTGAAACATGGGAAATTTTTCTGGATTATTTTGAATATCCATCTGAAAATTATGAAATTTA
The DNA here is from genome assembly GCA_947653505.1 of uncultured Eubacterium sp. The sequence goes on along the minus strand of CANTHI010000216.1, from coordinate 3,980 downwards.
TGAATATTATCATATGCTGAACCTATGATACGCTGAGCATTTTCTAATAAAGTTAGCTGACTTTTTCTCTTTGCAATGATTGCATCAATCTGTTGAGAGATACTTCCCACAAAAATCATCCTCCATAATAAATTTTAAGATATGTCAAAAATACAATTTAAGTGTCGAATTTTTATTGTCCCGTGCAGTCTTCTTCCAGCCGGTATACCCGAAAGCCCCCGTCAAATACCGCTTTTGGATATTCCCTGCGGATCTGGTCCGCAGCCCGCCGGATCCGTTCTTTTCCAATCTCACAGAGATTGCGGTAGCCGGCTTTGCGGGCCGCGCCCGTTTCCTCTGTCTGCTCCGGACTCTGGACCATGATAAATTTTCTCCTGCCCCCGTCCTGTGCATTCAGCAGCATGACCGCATGTGCCGTAGTCGCCGAGCCGGAGAAAAAATCCAGCACCAGATCCTGTCCGCCAGTGCCCGTCCGGCAAAGATCCACAAGCAGAGCCAGCGGCTTTGGAAAGGAAAAAATCTTTGCTCCGAATAATGCCTCAGCCTCAGCTGTACCCCTGCGGCTTGCATATTTTTTGTCCGTTAACAGACTGCGGATAATTTTCTGGCTGCGGCGCATTTTTTGCACGATCCGGTATTCCCCTTCCCCCAGCTTATAACCGACAATTTCCTGATTCAGATACTGACACGCCTTTTCCTTTCCCCACCGCCAGACAAACTGTACGCCGTTTTTCAGCGATTTCGGCGGATACAGCTCCACGCTGTGCTCCCTTTTTTCCAGTCCGATCTGATAGAATCCATCCGCATCCGTCGGTTCATCCGGATACACATAAAACGGATAATACAGATTCGGACGGTTTTCACTGTGAAACGCCTCATTGCTGTTGTAAAGCGGATGTATGTTAAACCCGCCGCGCTCATCCGTAAACCGGAATTTTTTGTCCGTATCCGCCAGCGGATAGGTCCGGATTCTGGAGCTGTCTTTTGCATAAAACAGACAGTATTCATGCATTTTCCCGATCGGCCCGTAATCCCGCGCATTGGGTGTGGAATTTACGATAAAAGTCCCACAGTAGTTACGTTCCCCGAAAATCTCATCACACAGAAGCTTCAGATTCGCATATTCATGATCGTCGATGGATAAAAAGATCATGCCATCCTCTGTTAAAAGCTTTCTGGCCAGCAGCAGTCTTGGATAAATCATGGAACACCAGCCGGAATGCTGCCGCTGGTAGCTGCTGCCCTCTTTCGTCTGCTCAGGTTCATACTGCTCATACACCGCCTTGTCCATAGAAAAATCATCCGTATAGACAAAAGAGCCGGAGCCTGTATTGTACGGCGGATCGATATAGATCATTTTTACCCTGCCCGCAAAGGTTTCCTGCAGCAGCTTTAAGACAGGCAGATTATCGCCTTCAATATAAAGATTTTCCGTACTGTCCCACGCAACGCTTTCCTGCTCACACGGGGACAGCCGCTGCCCCGCCGGACTATCCGCCTGTGCAGCCGCTGTCTCCCTGCCCGCCCAGACCAGCGCATACCTGCCGGACTGCGGTTTCTCCGCTTTTTTTGTAATCCCGTTTTTTACTTCTTCCTTCATCTGCTCCATAACCCAAACTGCATCCTGTATCTGCTTCTTATCCTGTTCAGGAAGCATGCCTTCCGGTATCTGTCAGACCTGTGTCTGTGTCTTTGAGCTGCATGCCGCCCATCCCGATCGCTGTCTTAATCCCGACACCGGAATACTCTCCAAACCTCGCCAGAAGTCTGATATATTTTGCCATTGTATCCGTACCGTGCAGCCTGATGCGCATCTCTCCCAGAAACGATGGAATCTTAACCCCTTCCAGCGGAAAAAACGTACTTCTCAGCCGGTACTGCTTTACACTGCTGCAGGCTGTCAGCTGCCGCAGCTTCTCCTCATCATACATCGGATGATCCGCCGCCACCAGACTGTACTTATTCATCAGACTCTGGTAAATATACCGCAGATCCGGCAGGATGACATACCTGCCGCCACTCTTAAAAGAAACCGGCGTCAGAAACTCCAGCTGCAGCGTTCTGTCACAGCCATCTGCGTAAAACTCATCCAAAAGCTCCTGATAAGGCGTCACAAAAACCTGCCGGCTGCGGATTTTTACATGTATCTGTTTCTTTTCAATATCAAATTCCTGAAACGAATCATCCAAAAGCGGATGAATGATCTGCTGATAAGCCTGCGCCGTAAGCGTCTTAATCCGCCACTCTTTCTGACTGCCACCCAGCACATACTGGCTGTACGGCTTTAGCCCCTCCTCGTGCAGCAGACTGGCATAACTGCTGTCGATCTGCTGCATCAGGACACCCTGCAGATTGGATGACTGAAAATATCCAAAATCAGGACTGTCTGCTTCTAATTCCATTCTTAACTCTGCCAGCATCCGTGACACCTCCTGTAATGATCAGAACAAGATCAGAATCCTTTTCCCCTTCGAATCATATACCTGTAATAAAGAAATCCAGCCAGATCCGCCAGTCCCCATCCGATCGGGATCGCCCACCAGATTCCGGCAGCTCCTGCATTTTCTGCTGACGAAAGCACATATGCCAGCACAACACGCGTCCCAAGCGAAACCACAGTCAGCACCACAGACACGGCTGGCTTTCCAACTGCCCGGTACAACCCGTAAAATAAAAACAGGCATCCGATCCCACAATAAAACGGCCCGACAATATGCAGATACCGGACACCCTCTGCCAGAATTGCCGTCTGCGCAGGTTTTATAAAAATAAGCAGCAGCGGCTCTGCCAGCAGGTAAATGAAACCTGATGCCAGCAGACAATACAGCACAACCGTAACAGCTGCACACTGTATCCCGCCAGTCACCCGCTTTTTCTGCCCTGCTCCCATGTTCTGGGCCGTAAACGTAGAAAACGCATTCGCATATTCCTGCGCCGGCATATAAGTAAACGCTTCTATTTTAACCGCTGCCGCAAATGCCGCCATCACGACTGTTCCAAAGCTGTTTACCAGCCCCTGCACCATTAAAATACCAAGATTCATTACTGACTGCTGCATACAGGTCAGCGCAGAATAATTCGCGATTTCTTTCAGACTGGATTTTTTAACAAGAAAATGAAAAAAAGCCTGCCGTACTGTCCCTTCTTTTACAAGCACATATATGCCGATCCCACAGCCGGACAAATACTGGGAGATGACTGTTGCCCACGCCGCTCCCTGCGTTCCCCACGCAAAGACCGCCACAAACAGCAGGTCCAGCACAATATTAAGCACCGTGGAAATCCCCAGAAACAGCAGCGGTACCAGCGAATTTCCAACTGCTTTTAAATACGCTCCAAAAAAATTATAGACAGCAACCGCCGGAATGCCGCAAAACACCAGCAGCAGATATCCTCCCGTCATCGTCCGTATCTCATCCGGAATATTCATCCAGTCCAGAATAACGTTCACGCCCGCCACAGATACCGCTGTAAGCGCCACCGCCGTCGCTGCCACAATCAGAAACGCCGCACAAATGCTGCTCTGCAGCCGCTGCCCATCCTTCCTGCCAAAGCAGAGCGAAAACACCGTCCCGCTGCCCATACAAAGCCCCAGCAGCACGGACGTAAGAAATGTCATCAGCGCAAACGCAGAACCGACCGCTGCCAGCGCGTCCGGCCCCACCATATGCCCGACCACCCATGTGTCCACAATATTATACCCCTGCTGCAGAATATTGCCAAAGATCATTGGCAGGGCAAACAGCGACATCGTCGAAAAAACCGGGCCTTTTGTCAGATCCTGCTGGTTCATAAACTATCTCCTGTAATCCTATTCCTTACTCCTGTCAGGTTCTGACAGATTCACACCCATGCCTGACAAAACTACTTTGAGTTCCATATACCATTTATACATAGACTCATACACTTCCGGGACCTTATCTTTTATAGGTGCAAAAGACGCATTTCTCAGATTAAAACAGAAATATCCGAATGTGTGT
>CANTHI010000215.1 GCA_947653505.1 uncultured Eubacterium sp. | reverse complement strand
GAATGCTTTCAAAAAATTTATTCGGCAAAGCATAATAATAACTCTTAGTAACGGGAAGAATCGGCATCATGCTGATATCTGCTGCTCCAATATATTTCCATAATTGTTCAGCTGGTACAGCCGGATAAAACAAAATCCTTCTCCCCGCCCTGATACATGCCGGCATTTTCTGTAGTGTTTCCAGATAAGATTCGTTTTCTGCATTTCCAAGAATCACGAGCATAACGTCTTTGCAAAGCGCTGCTGCCCTGATCAGATTCTCAATCCCCCGTCCGCTGCAGATCATACCGTGATACATCAGCAAAATCGCCCTCCCCGGGCTTTCCGCAGCATATAACAGCTTTTGCCTTATTTCCTGACAGACTCTGTCATCTATTTCCCAGTTTTCCGGTATACTCCGCACTACGACCGGACGCTGCTTCAAATGGTGTATTCTCCGCACTTCATCTGCAATACTGTCATTAACCATAATGGAAAATGCGCATCTTTTCATTAAAAACCGCTCCAGATGCAGAATTACCAGTAATGCAGCCCGGCTGCGCTTCACATTTCTCCCCAGTTCAAACTCATGGGAATCATACACCAGCTTTGGTTTCCGTTTCCTGCTGATAAAAATACCGGACAAATAACCGATCAGTAATGCAGGCAGATCATGTCCCGATATAATCTGCGGACCGATTTTTCTGACCTGATGAGCCCAGGTAAATATCGAAACAATACGATTGAATGCAGGGGGAACATAGGTTCCAAGCGGACGCGTAGACATCCGGTAAACATCGAATCCATCCACCTGATCCACCACCCCGCTTTTTCTGCCTTTGGCCATAACAAGCACTTCTGCACCAAGTTCTTTTACGACACCGAGTTCCCGCTTATCCCTGCTTTCATTGATCCATTCAGATGGTGCGATTTTTAAAACCAGTTTTGTTCTTTTTTCTAAGGTCATGACTTTTTCCTCACTGCCATCTTCCTTTTCAGCGATACAAAAAATTGAATCAGTTTTTTACTGTTTGCATAATCATCTTCTGATCTGGCAGGGGCACTCATAATCTGTTTCCACTCTGCCTGACTAATGTCCAGCTTTTTTAAAATATATTCCAGATCTTCCATCATCTGTTCTTTTGGATATGCAGATGTATCAGCCATTTCCTTTAGCGCTTCCTCTCTCGTCATCTCCCCTCCGGCAATCAGACTGGACAAATGTGCACGTTTTTTATCGTAGCCAAATTTTTCCGGAAGATAGCAGGCCTGGAAAAATCTTGTAAATCGCGATTCAAAATGTTTCCCTCCATAATATTGCCAGCCAAATTCTTTTTCCAAAGTTTCCATCGCTGCTTTCTTACTGTATGGTATGTAGTTTAAAAGGTTTACCCTGATGATTGCCTTCTGATAATAAATGTATTTTAGGATTCCAAAATGCGGATATTTTTTAAACACATTCCTTTCATCTCCATATTTACGATATACACTTTTGATATTCCTAAAATCTATAGCGGCATATCCCCAGGCTGACGGCAGGATACCTTCTGTAGCCAGGTTGCTGCCATTGAGCATATATCTGACTTTATACTTATCCGCATACTGATACATCGCTGCGAGAAAAACGTGATCCTGCGGAACATCCAGATTCGGAAGTCCGGAAAACATATAAGCTCTTTGAATTTTTTTCATAGCCTGCCAGTCAATCACAACTGTATGCAGATCCAGTTTCAGATGGTCACACATTTTTCTGATATTTTCTACTGCAATATCCGTATTCCATCCCGCATCAACATGCACCGCAAGCACACGCAGTCCCAGTCTTGATGCTGCATATGCCATATATGCGCTGTCTACCCCTCCTGAAATGCCGAGAATGCAGTCATATTCTTTTCCTCTGCCATCTCTTCTGATCTGTCTGACAAGCTCCTTTAGTTTTTTCCCGCTTTTCCCTTTCTGATATCCATATAACGCAGCGTCTTTCTCATACTGGCGGCAGTTGGAACATACGCCGTCTGCATCAAACGTTATGTCAGGATCTGTTGTATCCATAATGCAACGTGTGCAAATCTTATAATCATCCTTCATCCGTAAATATCCCCTTTTCATATAATTCTTTTTCTGTCGGCATATGAATTAATACCGCTTTTTTCCTGCCATAATATACAAACATACTTCTCCCAAGGCAGATCCCAGGTACTGGTTTCTTTTCTGAGCCTGCCACGTCTGCGCTTCCGGATCCTGCGCTTCCACAACCTGATGCACTCCTGTTATTAAGATATATTCCTCTATTCTTTGAGAATCTCATCATACAGCTTTAGCAGTTTCTTTTCTTCTGTCATCCAGTTAAATTTCCGCGTTACAAGCTTTTTCCCGTTTCTTCCCATTTCTCCGGCTTCCTGCGGATGATCCAGCATCCATTTCATAGTTTGTGCAATTTCCTCTATATTTTCAGGGTTCACGCACTTTCCGCATCCATATTTCTCAATAATTTTCTTATAATACGGGAAATCAGACACAATCACAGGTATGCCCGCTTCCATATATTCATACACTTTCGTAGGCAGATTATCCAGATGCCTGTACTGACCTTCATCCTGCAAAATACTAATTCCCATATAGCTTTCATTTAACAATTTCTTTACTTCCGGCCTATGCAGTTTTCCCAGATATTTCGTATAAGAACTCATCCCGGACACTTCTTCTTTTAACTGACCTGTAGAAAATACTCCCGCAAGAATCAATGGTATTCCAGCCCTGGTACAGGCCTTTGCCATTTCCCTTACCCCTCTTTCCTTTGTCAGTCTGCCGATATAACAGGCCTGTTGCTTTCTGTCAGAAAAATGAACGTCTGCCATATCTGACTCTCCCAGGCTTGGAAAATTGTTAATAAGTATTTCCCGTCTGCATTTCTTTCCAAAATAGCTCCTGCCATCATAAGTGCATGGAACAATCACTGCATCTACTTTCCCTACTATCATTTCTTCACATTTTCTGTATAAAAAACCAACCACTTTCCGGATCATTTTAGGAATATATTCCCTGCACTCTATCTGTTTCCAGGTAAATTCATGACTATCGAAGATCACCCTGTTTCCTTTCTTTTTCAGCCAGTATCCATAAAATAGTAATTCCGGATCATGAAAATGATAAATATCTGCCTTTATCTGTACGGCTTTTTCATAAACTTTTCTGGCAGCGTTTAACATTCTGTCCATCCTGTTTTCAGGCTTATAAGAAGCAGATAGAATATGTACACCATCCTTTTCTTCATCCTCATATGGATCGTTTACAATCAGATATACTTCAAACCCTGCTTTACTCAAAGAAGTGCATTCTTTTTGGAAAATTCTTATGTCATACCTTGTATGCACGCTCGTCATATGGCAAACCTTAACCATTTATTTTCCCTCTTTTTGTATGTTTATTACATTCCCTTTCTTATCCACCTGTCCGATTACAACAGCCGGAATACCTGCTACCAGAGTATAATCAGGCACATCTTTCGTCACTACTGCCCCCGCAGCAACCATAGCATACGCTCCAACCGTATGCCCGCAAATAATGGTGGCATTTGCTCCAATGCTTGCACCGTGCCGTATCAGTGTTTTCCGATATCCGGTCCGCCCTTTCGGAAATTCTGCCCGTGGTGTCAGATCATTGGTAAATACACAGGACGGCCCGCAAAACACATTTTCTTCCAACTCCACCCCTTCGTAAACTGATACATTATTCTGCACCTTACATCCACTCCCAATCCTGACCTGACGGGATATATTGACATTCTGCCCTAATGTACAATTTTTTCCGATCCTGGCTCCACTCTGGATATGACAAAAATGCCAGATTTTTGTTCCATCTCCTATTTCTACGTCTTTATCAACATAACTGCTTTCGTGAACAAAATAATTCATGAGTACCTCCTGGACTGCGTATACAAACGCATAACACGGATGCTGCCTTATATCTTACATTTGAAAGATATGCATCATTTCATCTGTTCCGAAATCCTTTAACGGCAATTTCACCGGAGCATTCTCTTTCTGACTCTTATAAATAGCTAAGACCAGTTCCAGTGCATTTCTGCCAGCAACCGCATTGACATAAGGTTCCCTGCTGTTTTGAATTGCATCAGTCATATCTGCATACAGACTAATATGCCCATTCCCGTATACATTACCTGTCACTTCCTGCAGTCCCTGGTTCTTTCTGTCACCTTCTGTCTCATCAGCAAATTGCCAGACATCTATGTTATTTGTGGATGTTCCACCCAGTTTGACTGTACCACTCTCTCCAAACAGATACAGTGTCTCTTCCAGATTCTGCGGATATACGTTTGACGTACCTTCAATCGTTGCCACTGCCCCGTTTTTAAATTTCACAACAGCCATTCCCACATCCTCAGCTTCCAGATAATCATGAAACTGCCGGCGTGTCTGTCCATAGACTTCCTCTGCCTCATCTCCCATCATCCACCGGAGCAGATCAATTCCATGAATACACTGATTCATAAGCGTTCCTCCATCCGTCTGCCATTTTCCACGCCAGGCAGCCTGCGTATAATAATCTTTATTCCGGTTCCAGCGCACATGCACAGAACCATGAGAAATCTTTCCAAAACGTCCTGCTTCCAATGCTCTGCGCATTTCCTGCACAGCTATATTAAACCGGTTCTGATGGCAGACTGATACCCTGATCCCTTTCTCCCGGGAAAGCCGTATGATAGCATCTGCATCTGCAATATTCATAGCTATTGGTTTTTCAATAATACAATGAATGCCATGTTCCATGCAGTCCAGTGCAATCTTCGCATGACTTCCGCTTTCTGTTGCAACAGCGATCAGATCCAGTTCATTTTCTTCTATCATTTTCCTGTAATCTGCGTACCGTTTTATTTTCTCACAATCCCGCACCTCACACTTTCTGAAAAGTCTGTCGATCTTTGAAAGCTCTGTATCACAGACTGCTACAAATTCCAGATGATTGTTTAAAACTGCCTTTACATGATTTACAGCAATACGGCCGCATCCAATCAATGCATATCTCATAATTCTGCTCCTGGTTCCATCTTATTTAAAATACTGCATATTTTTTCCGAGGCCTGTCCATCCCCAAAATATCCGGCTTTTTGATCCCAGTCAGGTTGTGCCCCGAAAATCTTTGACAAAATATCATTTTTCTCTGGTTTCGCAAGAACGTTAAGGCCACCTCTGGTACCACCATTCCTTCCGGCATGAATTTGTTGTAAGAACGAAGTCCCGCCTCTATATGTATAATTTGTATCTCCATAAACAAGCAGTCCGTCCGGTTTTTCTTTCAGAAGCATCTGCCCAATTCCCGTCATCATGCCGTCTGTCTGTTTTGCATGTGTCCCTGAACCTATTCCCAGCTGGTAATCCGGTTTCGGAATTTTTAACTCATCAAAAAATATATCCGGCATATTTGAATCATAATGCTGGCCTGTATGCAGTAATATTTCCGTATGATATTTCCGTATCCTGCGCGAAACAGCAGCCGCCTTAATAAACTGTGGTCTGGCTCCTACTACCGTCATGATCTTCATTCTTTTCCAAACCTCCTACAGAACTTCTATATTATGCCTGTCTGCAATCTGTTTCATCACATTTTTGGTATCAAAAATAACTTTTGCATGCTTTTGCAGCATTTCATAATCCACAGTGGAATGCGCAGCCGTAACCATCACAAGATCATACATTTCCACCTGTTCTTCCGTAATCTCTGTCATCCCCTGTACGATCTTTCCATGATACCGGTACTGTGCAATATACGGATCATAATAATCCACTTTTGCCCCGGATTTTTCCAGTATTTCAATCACCTTCAGCGCCGGACTTTCCCTGTAATCATCAATATCCTGTTTGTAAGCCACACCCGCTACCAGCACCTTTGAGCCCTTTAACGGCTTCTGAAACCGATTTAAAATACGCGCCGCACGGTCCACACAGTATTCCGGCATCCTGTCGTTTACCATCATAGAGCTTTCGATCATGGACGTGTGAAATCCGTACTCCCTCGCCTTCCATGAAAGGTAATATGGATCCAGCGGAATACAGTGTCCTCCCAGTCCGGGTCCGGGATAAAACGCCTGAAAACCATACGGTTTTGTTTTAGCCGCGTCAATAACTTCCCAGATGCTGATTCCCATACGGTCGCAAAGAATCGCCATCTCATTGATCAGACCGATATTGACATTGCGGTATGTATTTTCCAGTATCTTCTCCATCTCCGCTGCCGCTGGAGATGATACTTCGGTCACTTCGCTGTCCAAAACCGCGCGGTACATAGCCGCCATCACTTCTGTAGCATCTGCTCCAATGCCGCCTACCACCTTCGGTGTATTCTTCGTCTTATAGATCAGATTCCCCGGATCTACACGTTCCGGAGAAAATCCAAGGTAAAAATCTTTTCCACAGGTCAGACCAGATCCCCTTTCCAGTATCGGTTTTACAAGTTCTTCGGTTGTTCCTGGATAGGTTGTAGATTCCAGTACTATCATCGTTCCTTTTGACATATACTCTGATATTTTTTCTGCTGACGCGCGTACGTAACTGATATCCGGCT
>CANTHI010000214.1 GCA_947653505.1 uncultured Eubacterium sp. | reverse complement strand
GCTTTGATTCCAGTCAGCAGGAGGTTTTCTGAAAGCGGAATGAAAATCTCCCAAAAACAGAATAAGGAGGTTTTCAATGGAGCAGAAGAAACCAGTAACAGACAAGACTTACTGGCACCCTGTGTTTTTTGCGGGTATCCGGATGGAGTTAAAAAAAGATAAACCTTTATCTGTGATAGCAGATGATATCGAAACAGAGCCGGAGGAGCTGTCTGTTTTGTATCAGATTGTTTCGGAAAACATGGAAAAACCGGCGAAAGAGGGTTACTTTTCACGGATCAGGAAGGCGCAGGGTCTGCCCCACTGGGCATAAACTGCGCGTTCCGTGAGAATATGATTCAGGAGTGAGGGGCGGTTTTGCGAAGCAAACTTTCCATATCGCCCCGAATCGTTACTATGAGCGGCCCTTGGGCCGTGAATCGTAACGGAAGAGGTTTATTCCCGGTAAAAAAATTACATATTGACAGGATGGAAAAAATATAATAGGATAAAATTAGAAAACAAACGTTTGTTCGCAGTTAAATAAGGAGACAGGATATGGCGAAAGAATCAAAGGAAATAAAAGAAAGCAGGGAAGATAAATTAAAAGCGCTGGATGCGGCAATTCTTCAGATAGAAAAACAGTATGGGACAGGTTCTGTTATGCGGCTGGGAGATCCTTCCAGTAATATGAATGTGGCAACCGTTCCGACAGGCTCGCTCAGTCTGGATCTGGCGTTAGGGCTTGGCGGGCTTCCGAAAGGCAGAATTATTGAGATATATGGACCGGAATCCAGCGGGAAAACGACTGTTGCGCTGCATGTGGTAGCGGAAGTACAAAAAACAGGAGGAATCGCGGCGTTTATCGATGCGGAGCATGCGCTGGACCCTGCCTATGCCCGTAAAATAGGCGTCCAGATTGAAGATTTGTATATTTCACAGCCGGATAACGGGGAGCAGGCGCTGGAGATTACAGAAACGATGGTGCGTTCCGGCGCGGTTGATGTTGTAATTGTCGACTCTGTAGCGGCGCTTGTACCGAAAGCAGAGATTGACGGCGATATGGGAGATTCCCATGTCGGTCTGCAGGCGCGTTTAATGTCGCAGGGTCTGCGGAAGCTGATCGGTATTATCAGTAAAACCGACTGTATTGTAATTTTTATTAACCAGCTGCGTGAAAAAATTGGTGTGATGTTTGGCAATCCGGAGACTACGACTGGCGGACGTGCGCTCAAATTTTATTCTTCTGTCCGGCTGGATGTCAGAAAGATTGAGACGTTAAAGCAGGGAGGCGTTATGGTAGGCAACCGTACGCGGATCAAGGTTGTAAAAAATAAAATTGCCCCGCCGTTTAAGGAAGCCGAGTTTGACATTATGTTTGGAGAAGGGATCTCCAGGGAAGGTGATATCCTGGATATTGCAGCAAATCTGGGTATTGTGTCAAAGTCCGGAGCGTGGTATGCATATGAAGGAGAAAAGATCGGACAGGGCAGGGAAAATGCGAAGCAGCTTTTAAGAGAAAGACCGCAGCTTTGTGAGGAAATAGACCAGAAAGTACGTGCCCATTATGAACAGCTGCGCAGGGAAGAAGCAGAAAAAGCAGCTGCGGAGGCTGCTGCAAAGGCAGCTGCAAAGCATGCAGATGCAGGAACAGGAACCACCCAGAAGCCGGAACCGGCAGAAAAAGCAGCTGCAAAGGCAGCAGAAGCAAAACCGGCTGAAACAAAGTCTGCAGGAGCAAAACCGGCAGGACCGACCACGCAGGAAGAGAAAGCAAAATGATTGTAACAGAAATTTTACCCTATCAGGGCCGTAAAGGAAAAGTGCAGGTTTTTTTTGATAGTAAGGAACCACTGATTCTGTATCAGGGAGAACTGCGCCGTCTCGGCCTGGAAGAACAGATGCAGGTCAGCGAAGAACTCTACAACCAGATCTGCCATGAAATTGTCGGGAAGCGGGCAAAGAAACGGGCCATGCACTTACTGGAAAAAATGGACCGGACAGAATGGCAGCTCCGCAATAAGCTTGAGGAAAACGGATATCCGCAGGAGCTTGTGGAAGAGGCAGTTGCCTATGTGAAATCTTATCACTACATAGACGACGAACGATATGCCCGTACATACGTGCGTCTGAATCAGGAGAGAAAAAGCGCCGGACGGATAAAAATGGATCTGCTTGCAAAAGGAATTGCTTCTGACGTGGTTACACAGGCGGTCGAAGAAGAAAACGGGACACAGCCGGAATCCCTGATTCGCAGACTGATGGAAAAAAAGAAGTTTGATCCGGATACGGCAGACAGAAAGGACACGGCAAAAATGTATCAGTTTCTGCTGCGCAGAGGCTTTCAAAGCAATGAGATCCGGCATGTGCTGCAGAATATGTATGAGTGGTAGCGCTGTGCGCAGGAGCAGATTTCCATAGGTGCGGGCTAAGCGGAAAATGCAGCACTTTGCATATGTAAATTATCACAAAAACAAACTACAGGTAACAGCAAAAATTCAGAAATTAGGTTTTTACTTGACATAACGCAACGGAAAGTATAAAATCTAATTGTTGTTATTTATGACTTAAACGATAATATGCAGCTGGCAGTCCTGTTCTGTGCACAGCCGCAATTGAGTGACGTTATATGTACAATGAAAACTAAATAAGGAGGTGCTCCTGTGTCACCAATACCAATCATCATTGCTGTATTGATTACAATTGTGATTTCGGTGCCGGTTACTTACTTTGTCACCTCTGCTTACCAGAAAAAAGTGGTGGAGGCTAAAATTGGTTCGGCAGATGATAAAGCAAGGGCGATCATTGATGAAGCGGTGAAGACGGCTGAGACAAAAAAGCGGGAATCTTTGCTGGAAGTAAAGGAAGAGTCCATTCGGACCAAGAATGAACTGGATCGCGAGATCAAAGAGCGGCGGGCAGAGATTCAGCGGAATGAACGCCGCATTGAGCAAAAAGAATCGAATCTGGACAAAAAGCTGGATGCGATAGAAAAGCGCGAAGCCGGATTTGCAGCTAAGGAAGAAGAGATCAGCAGGCAGAAGGAAGAAGTCGCAAGACTGAGTGAGGAACGATTACAGGAACTGGAAAGAATCTCCGGACTTACCTCCGAACAGGCAAAAGAATATCTTTTAAAGACCGTAGAAGATGATGTAAAGCTCGATACTGCAAAAATGATTAAAGAAATGGAAACAAGGGCCAGGGAAGAAGCAGGGAAAAAAGCAAGGGATTATGTCGTTACTGCTATTCAGAAATGTGCGGCAGATCATGTTGCTGAGACCTCAATTTCTGTTGTCCAGCTTCCGAATGATGAGATGAAAGGGCGTATTATTGGCCGTGAAGGCCGTAATATCCGCACATTGGAAACGCTGACCGGTATAGATCTGATTATTGATGATACACCGGAAGCAGTTATTCTTTCAGGATTTGATCCGATCCGGAGAGAAGTAGCACGGATTGCATTGGAAAAGTTAATTGTTGACGGCCGGATCCATCCGGCAAGAATCGAAGAGATGGTGGAGAAGGCACAAAAAGAAGTAGAGAACATGATCCGGGAGGAAGGGGAGACCGCTACGCTGGAAGCTGGTATTCACGGACTTCATCCGGAACTGGTACGTTTACTTGGGCGTATGAAATTCAGAACCAGTTATGGACAGAACGCGCTGAAACATTCGATTGAAGTGGCGCAGCTGGCAGGACTTCTGGCGGCAGAGATTGGTGTGGATGCCAGAACCGCAAAACGTGCAGGGTTATTACATGATATCGGAAAATCCGTCGACCATGAGATGGAAGGCTCACATATTCAGATTGGGGTTGATATTTGTAAAAAATACAAAGAATCAGCCGTTATTATTAATGCAGTAGAAGCACATCACGGTGATGTGGAACCACAGTCTCTGGTTGCATGTCTGGTACAGGCCGCTGATACGATCAGCGCGGCAAGACCGGGCGCAAGGAGAGAGACATTAGAGACGTATTCGAACCGTCTTCAGCAGTTAGAAGACATTACAAACAGCTTTAAAGGTGTGGAGAAATCTTTTGCTATTCAGGCAGGCAGAGAGATTCGTATTATGGTTGTACCGGAGCAGGTAAGCGATGCAGATATGGTAATTCTCGCAAGAGATGTATCAAAGCAGATTGAGACGCAGTTACAGTATCCGGGACAGATTAAGGTGAATGTAATTCGCGAATCAAGAGTGATAGATTACGCGAAATAATAATTCTTACAAAATGAAAGAGCATGATAAGCGTCAGGACCGTTGGGATAATGGTTTTGGCGCTTTTTCAAAACTTTTCAGCACAGCGTATCGTTTTTATGGCTGCCAGAAAGGAAAAACTATGGAAAATAAGATTATACGGATTGACAGAAAATTAGAATTTAAAGGAACGATACTGGATTTTTATACTGATTATATGCAGATGCCGGATGGCAAGGTTGTAAAGTGGGATTTTATTTCCCACCGGAAAGGTGCGGCTGCCGTTGTTCCGGTCATGGATGATGGCAGGATTTTAATGGTGCATCAGTACCGGAATGCGTTAGAGCGCATGACCATTGAGATTCCGGCCGGAGCAAGAGATGATACGACGGAAGACACAAAAGTGTGCGCAGCCAGGGAACTGGAAGAAGAAACCGGCTACCGCAGTGAGAATCTGGAGTTTCTGATCTCCTTAAAACCAACGGTTGCGTATGACAATGAGTTTATTGATGTTTATGTAGCAAAAGATCTGCAGCCCGGCAGGCAGCATCTGGATCCGTACGAATTTATCGAGCTGGAACCGATGGAGCTGGATGTTTTGTGTGACAGAATTTATGCAGGCGGGATTCAGGATGGAAAAACGGTGGCCGCGCTATTGGCATATAAAAATAAATATGGCAGATCCTGAAAAAAACGGGTATAAAACAAGAAATCCGGCATAGATTAAACTAATTGGAAAAAGAAAAAGAGACAGGTAGTGGGAGAAAAACATCGAACGATTAAAATACCACATTTCGGACTTCCGAAAATTCCGTGGAAGGGATTTCTTGCAGGCTGTTTTTTAACCGCTTTTTTTCTGGGGATTCTGACTGCAAACTGGGTGGGTACGGAAAAAATGCTCCGGTATGGCATGCTCAGCCAGTATTATGTCGGGCAGCTGGCATATACAGAGCTGGATGCCGGTGCGTATTTTCTGTTTTTGTTCAAAAAGAGAATGAAAGCATTTGGACTGACGGCCTTATTTGTATATACACGGTTTGGCGTTCTGGTACTGCCATGTGTGACAGGCTGGTATGCTTTTTCGCTTGGCTATCTGTTTGTCAATGCGCTTGTGTGTATGAAGCTGCAGGGAATGGTAGTCGTGCTGGTGTCCATATTTCCGCAGGTGATGGGGTACGCAGCCGCTTATTTCGGACTTGGAAAAATCCTGTTTGGGACAAAGACAGAGTTTGCGATGCCGGTTGGATGGAAAAGAATATGGAAAAATCCACGTATATTTCTGCTTCTGTCGGCGATTCTTTGCATGATTGCGGGAATCTGGATGGAGAGTTATGTCAATCCGGTTCTGTTAAAGTACTATATCCGCAGGATGTAAGGAACTGTAAATAAATAACTTGTGCAAATATAAATTATTTATTTACAGTTCCTGAGAAAACAGCAGAAAAATATCACTGACATTTTATGTGTCTGAATCCTGGGAGCGCCATGTGAAAATTTTCAAAAAGCACCATGTAAAAAACAATGATGGAAATTAAGGAACTGTATGCTGGAAAAAGATGAAAAAATGGAAAAAACAAAGATGGAAGATATGGAAATCAGGGAGAAAGTTTTGGAATACATAGCGACGCTGGCCGGGCAGGGAACGGCATACAATACAAGGATATCGTATGAACGGGATCTGTATCGTCTGACGGATTATCTTGCGTCTTTGCATATTACAAAAATCTCACAGCCTGAGCTGAATGAAACGGTCATACAGGCTTATCTGAGACAGATGGAAAGTGAGCGGAAACGTCCATCGACGATTGCGCGGTCTGCCGCGTCCATCCGGTCGTTTTTCCGGTATCTGGAGCAGGACGGCAGCATAAAAAATAATCCTGCCGCACAGTTAAAAATTCCAAAGGTTGAAAAAGATGCTCCACACATCCTGACGCCGGACGAAGTCGTACGGCTTTTACGCCAGCCGCAGGGAGATACGCCAAAAGCAGTCAGGGACCGGGCGATGCTGGAGCTGTTGTATGCAACGGGAATACGGGTGAGTGAACTGGTGGAGATTCAGGTGGACGATATTAATCTTACGATGGAGTATCTTTTATGCAGCCGGAGTGCGCGTGAGCGCGTCATTCCATTTGGCAGGATGGCAAAAAAATCATTGTCAGATTATCTGGAAAAAGCAAGGCCAGCGCTTGTTACAGATCCGTCCTGTACCACGCTTTTTACAAATCTGTCCGGACAGAAAATGAGCCGGCAGGGGTTCTGGAAGCTGGTCAGACAATATGCGCAGGAAGCCGGAATTGACGGAGAAATTACACCACATACGCTCCGTCATTCATTTGCGGCGCATCTGGTAAATAACGGAGCGGATTTATATGCGGTACAGGAAATGATGGGGATACTGTCAAGATCGGTCTCAACTTTGAGCTCAGCGGCGATGTATCAAGC
>CANTHI010000213.1 GCA_947653505.1 uncultured Eubacterium sp. | reverse complement strand
GAAGGCTACGTTTTATCAGGGTTCAAAAAAATCCAAAAGTTGTAAACTGGTGTTACCTTATAATTAATGTAATAAGTATTCTGGGAAGACAGTCTGCTGCGGACATATTCCGGAGCGGTCTGTCTGGCGACGGATTCCTTGTCTTCTGGATGGACCCATACCCGGACATAATCCTGAATGTACCATGAGAAGCTGCGCATCTGTGTGGTGTTTTCAAACTGCAGGATGGTCCGGTTGCTCAGACGGTAGGGTTGTATTCTGTCCAGATCGAGATCTGCATATAAAATGGACTCATAGTTGATGCTGAGTCCTTCGATAACTTCCAGACGGCGAAGATGCTCCTGATTGATCATCTTCATTTCCCGGTGGTATTTGTCAATCTGCTTTTTTAATTCCTGTTCTTTCTGCTGTTGCTGCTTTAATACAGCCTGCTGCATGTTTCTTTTTTCGGTCGCATCTCCGATAAATACGTAGAAAATATCTCCGATACCGTCAATATGGATAAAATGTCCATAATCTTCTATCCAGCGGATCTTACCGTCCCTGCGCCGGATTCTGTATTCTACATAATCCAGATCATACTGGCTGTGGGCAATCTGTTCCCGGATACTTTGTTCAACTGCGTCCAGATCATCCGGATGTACAAAGCCTTTGAACGAGTTACCGGTCAGTGTGCGGAAATCGTCCAGTGTATCACACTGACAGATGCGCAAAAGAGCCTGATTCGCATAGATAAATTTTTCGTCATTGTCCGCGTGGTAAATAAAAAAACCACCTGGCATCTCGTCCATAAAGCGGATCATACCACGGGCTGTGGAAAGCTGCCAGTCCGCAGGCGCACAGGAAGCCGGCTCCGCCTGTGTGCATGGGTCAGGAGGCTGGCAGGCTGTGTCCGTGGCAGAATTTTCAGGGATGCTTAACAGAGATAGAATATAAGCAAGCAGGTTCTGGTCTATGATTGGTTCTTTCATACTAAACAATCCCCCTGAATCATTTCAGATAGATTTATTACATATTTTATCAGTGTACCATAAAATGGGGGTTGTGTCATCAGGTTTGGGAGATTTTTTTAGATTGCTGTTAATAGTTTCATTCCCAGTTCTGGCACATTTATCTGAAAATTTCTAGTGACAGTCCAAACATGCTGTGATACAATGAAGATTAACAATATTTGTAAAATTGTTAAATCATATTTTGTTAGGAGGAAAAAATTATGCCGATTAATTTATCAAAAGGACAGAAAGTAGATCTGACAAAAGGCAACCCAAGCCTGAAAAATATCATGGTTGGACTTGGCTGGGATGTGAATGCATTTGATTCTGGTGCAGATTTTGATCTGGACGCCGCGGCGTTTATGACCGGTGCGAATGGAAAGTGCCCGACGGAAAAGGAATTTGTATTCTATGGCAATCTGGAGCATACAAGCGGGGCAGTGAAGCACATGGGTGACAACCTGACCGGTTCCGGCGATGGGGATGATGAGCAGATTCTGGTTGATCTGACGAAGATTCCGGCGAATGTGGAAAAAGTAGCTTTTACCGTTACGATCTACGATTCCGATGTCCGCAGGCAGAATTTTGGACAGGTGTCCAACGCGTTTATCCGGATTGTGGATGAAGCAACGGGGACGGAGCTGATCCGTTATGATCTGGGCGAAGATTTTTCCATTGAGACAGCCGTTGTTGTCGGAGAATTATACCGGCATAATGGAGAATGGAAGTTTAATGCGATTGGCAGCGGTTTTCAGGGCGGACTGGCGGCGCTGTGTGCACATTATGGAATAGAGACGGCTTAGGAGGGAATCAGATGCCAGTTAGTTTACAAAAAGGACAGAAGGTAAGTCTTACGAAAGGAAATCCAGGGCTGAAAAACGTTGTCGTCGGTCTTGGCTGGGATGTGAATCAGTTTGATACAGGCGGGGATTTTGATCTGGATGCGGCTGCGTTTCTGCTGACCGATACCGGAAAGGTATCCAGACAGGAGGATTTTGTGTTTTTCGGGAATCTGAAGCATCCGTCCGGAAGTGTCCAGCATATGGGTGACAACCTGACAGGTGCCGGGGAAGGCGACGATGAGCAGATTAAAATTGATCTGGGCAAAGTGCCGGAAAATATTACAAAAATTGCTTTTACGGTTACTATTTATGAGCCGGAACAAAGACGCCAGAATTTCGGGCAGATCAGCAATGCGTTTATCCGGATCTATAATGAGGATACGGGAGAAGAAATGCTGCGTTATGATCTCGGTGAAGATTTTTCGATTGAAACGGCTGCGGTGTTTGGAGAAGTATATAAAAACGGCAGTGAATGGAAGTTTAACGCGATCGGCAGCGGCTATCAGGGCGGGCTGAAAGCGTTGTGCGCACAGTATGGCGTGGATGCGGAATAACAGGACCGCAGGAAAAAAGGAGGCAGTTTCATGTCAGTTAGTTTGCAAAAGGGCCAGAAGGTCAGTTTATCAAAAGAGCATGCAGGTCTTTCCAAAATGATGGTAGGCTTGGGATGGGATGAGGCACAAAGGGCAAAAGGAGGATTTTTCGCACCAAAGCCAAAGCCGGTCGATTGTGACGCATCTGCGCTGTTATTAAAAAATGGCAGATTGTGTGACAAGTCTGATATCGTTTATTTTGGAAATCTTGGGCATAAGACAGGAGCGATCCAGCATCTGGGTGATAATCTGACAGGTGCCGGGGAAGGCGATGATGAGCAGATTCTCGTAGATCTGGGACAGATTCCGGCTGAATATGACCGTATTGTGATTGTAGTAAATATTTATCAGGCTGTGCAGCGCAAACAGCACTTCGGGATGATACAGAATGCGTTTATCCGGCTGGTAGATCAGAGAAATAACAGTGAAATGTGCAAATACAACCTGACGGAAGATTATTCCGGAATGACAGCGATGATTTTTGGAGAAATCTACAGACACAACGGTGAGTGGAAATTCAGCGCTGTCGGACAGGGAACGACAGATCCGGGATTAGGCGAGCTTGCAAACAGATATGTCTGAGCGGGCCGCTTTTTGATATGGAACCGGGAGATAATGAAATAAAAAATGAAATAAAAATGAGAAATAAAAAATAATGAAATAAAAAACAATGAAATAAAATATTGAAAAACATCAGAAAATATGCAGGATTGTTTGTGAAAACGCAGATTCAGAAAGCTGATACAAACTTATTGAATAAAATAAGTATAAAACAGTCTGAAACTGAAATACTATCATATGAGGAAACATATATTCCGTGAGATGTACACCGGCAGACCGTGTTTGAAAAATGATGGTTCAGACACGATCTGGTGTTTCTGCCGGCCGTGGTGCAGATCACGGAATGATATTTCAGGTGTATTCTGACAAAAGGGCATTGTGGATTTTAACGGGTGCCTGTCAGGATATGGATTTTGCAGGGAATATGCAGGAGACAGATTCTGCAGGAAAAACAACTGGAGGACAGATTACTTATGAAATATAATGGGCTGACAGATCAAGAGGCAGAGGAGTCGCGGAAAAAGTATGGATCGAATGAAATTCCGGATTCTGAGCCGACGACTTTCTGGGACGAGTTCAAGGAAACATTTGAAGACCCTATGATCAGGGTACTGCTGGCGATTGCGGCGCTTATGATCGTCATGTTTTTCTTTGGATATGCGGAAATCTATGAGCCGCTTGGAACCATTGTGGCAGTGCTGATCGTAGCCTTTGTGTCAGCAAAAACAGGCGTGGCCAGCGATACAAAGTACAGGGAACTAAAGGACAGTACGAAAAAGGATGAATGTAAGGTCTACCGTAACGGTGTGGTAACGGTAATTGAAGTGGACGATGTCGTAACCGGGGATAAAGTGCTGCTGCAGTCAGGAAACAAGATCCCGGCAGACGGGATTCTTATTTCCGGATCACTGCGCGTAGACAACTCCGCATTAAACGGAGAAGCGGAGGAGTGTAAAAAGACTGGAGCAGACGAGAGCTTTCAGCTGCCGGAGGATATTACGGGGGATACGTTTGTAGACGCACATTCGCTGTTCCGCGGCGCGGTAGTATTCGATGGAGAAGGCGTTCTGGATGTAAGAAAAGTCGGCTTAAAGACGATGATGGGCAGGATGGCCGAGGAAATGCAGGAAGACGAGCCGGATTCGCCGCTAAAGGTCAAGCTGGCAAAGCTGGCAAAGCAGATTTCTACTTTTGGCTATATCGGAGCCATTGCGATTTCGATTTTGTATTTTGTGCACTTTATTATGGTGGCCGGAGGCGTATCGGCTTATTTTGGCAATGGCATACAGGTCATTTTTCAGGATCTGATCCGTGCGGTATCACTGGCAGTCGTGATTATTGTCTGTGCGGTGCCGGAAGGTCTGCCGCTGATGATCTCTCTTGTGCTGATGCAGAATACGAGTAAAATGCTGGACCATAATGTACTTGTCAGAAAAGCGGAAGGTATCGAGACGGCAGGGTCTTTAAATATTCTGTTCAGTGATAAGACAGGTACGATTACAAAAGGGATGCTGGAAGTCGTAGATTTCTTTACGGCAGACGGCAGCTCAATACCGATTCCGGAGCTTGGCAGTCATACGGAAATAAAAAGCATGATGGATCTGGCGATCGGAAAAAATACGCAGTCGATGTTTGACGCTTCGCATAAAGTCATTGGCGGCAACGCAACCGATCAGGCGCTGATGAAGTTTATGGGAGAAGAGGCATTTGGTGCGGTCAGTGCGAATCAGGAATATGTTGTGACCGCGGGTCAGGGATTTAATTCCGCCAACAAATTCAGTCAGGCAAGGATTGACAACGTGGGAAAGACCTTTTACAAAGGCGCACCGGAGAAGCTGCTGGCGCAGGCCGTAAAGTATCTGGACGCGGACGGCAGTGAAAAACCGGTTGATCTGACGGTATTAAACAAAAAGATTGATGATCTGGCATCCAAAGCGATGCGTGTCCTTGCGTTTGGCTATTCCCACAAGCCGCTTGTGGAAAATGCCATCAATGATGATCTGGTTATTATAGGTCTGGTCGGGATTCGCGACGATGTCAGGCCGGAAGCAAGAGATGCGATTCATCAGGTGCAGGAGGCCGGGATTCAGGTCGTTATGATAACGGGTGACAGGCTCGAGACAGCAGTTGCGATCGCAAAAGATGCAGGACTTTTGAAAAGTGAGAAAGACAGGGCATTGTCGTCTGCGCAGTTAAATGAGATGTCGGACGAGGAAGTGAAGAAAATCATACCGGATATCCGTGTGATTGCCCGGGCCCTGCCGACAGATAAATCGAGAATGGTACGGCTGTGTCAGGAGATGAATCTGGTGGTCGGTATGACCGGTGACGGTGTCAACGACTCTCCGGCACTGAAACGTGCGGACGTCGGTTTTGCGATGGGCAGTGGGACAGAAGCGGCCAAAGAAGCCGGCAAGATCGTGATACTGGATGACAATTTCAAATCCATTAAAGATGCGATCTGGTATGGACGTACGATTTATCACAATATTTTAAAATTCTGCAAGTTCCAGCTCGTAATTAATGTGGCAGCGGTTATTGTCAGTGCGATTGCGCCGTTTTTCGGTGTGGAAGAGCCTCTTAAGGTGACACATCTTTTGTTTGTCAATCTGGTGATGGACAGTCTGGGCGCGATTATGCTTGGTAACGAGCCGGCGCTGGAGAAGTATATGACAGAAAAGCCGCGGCGCAGGGATGAAAGTATTGTGAGCAAAAAGATGATGGTGCAGATTGCGGTGATGGGCGGCTGGCTTACCATATTGAGCTTTTTATATCTCAAGCTTCCGGTTTTTAAGGAAATCTTTGCAAATGATGAAGGGAAGCATCTGACTGGATATTTTGTATTGTTTATTGTCAGTGCGCTGTTTAACGGGTTCAATGTCCGTGATGATTCTTTTGCGATATTTAAAGGACTGAATGAAAATACCGGATTTATGAAGGTATTTTTTACGATTATTTTTGTACAGGCGCTGATCGTTAACGCAGCCCTTATCCCATTCCCACTGTTTACGTGGATTGGAAACATGTTCAGCTGTGTGCCATTTGGAATAACCGGATGGATTACGGTTGTGATTCTTGGCGCGACGATGATTCCGGTAGATCTGGTCCGCAAGGCAGTTACCGGCAGCCCGAAAGCGTGAAGCTCTGGAAGGAATAGCAGCGCGAAAAGCTGATGAAACAGCGTAAGGACAAGGACGTAAAAGAAAAAAACGAATAAACCAGACTGGGAATTGAAAAAAACCTCTGCTGCCGGAAGGCGGCAGGGGTTTTTAGTCTAATCCATACGCAGCTGAATACCGCCCCGCCGTTCGGTTGGCTGTACGATGACAGAAACAGGCTGGTTTCCACTCCATTCAAAAGCGTACGATTCGCCGGAAGCCTGACCGATAAAGGTCTTCCAGTTAATGTCTGCCTTGATCTGCGGATCACAGTAGCCGGACTGGCTGACCCAGCAGATCACGGCGTCCGGATCTACCGATAACGTATTGCGGCTCTGGACATTGCTCAGCACAATCGGGTTTCCGTTTGACAATACAGCTACATAAGAGTTGTTCCCTCCTCCGGTCAGGATCGTTGTGGCAAAGCCTTTTTGGGAGAGGACGCCGCAGCCAAGAAAACGGATCTCGTAACTGCATTCCTGC
>CANTHI010000212.1 GCA_947653505.1 uncultured Eubacterium sp. | reverse complement strand
TCGTAACCAAGGTGTTGAACAATTTCGACAATTTGTGCATCAAGAAAAAAGTATTAGGCTGGGAACCGGAGATACAGTTAGAAGAAGGGCTGCAAAGGACGATCCGGTATTTTGAAAGTATTATCTAAAGAATGCGGAGCAAAAAAGGATCAGAGAGGAAGGTTATGGGTAAAAAAAAGCGGATTTTTTGTACGGTCATCTTTTATGGTGCAGATATTTTATTATCAACGATCGTATTTGTGGCGCTGTTCCATACCCCGCTGTTGAAGCAGATCGGAGTGTTTTTTTACAGAGGGTGTTTTTTGCTGCTGGCGGCAGGGGCAGTTTCCGTGATGATCGCAGGGATCGGTAAAAGGATGTTTCGAAAACTGGCGCTGGATGGGAAAGATTCTGTCTGTATATTTTTTATTTTTACAGGAATCACACTGGGCTGGTTTATTCTGATACCGGTTACGGTAGAACGATCGATTTCTGTATATATGCTCAGCTATATGGATGAAAATGACAGACAGGAGATTACTGCCGGACAGTTCGGAGATATCTTTTACGAACAATATATTATGGATTATGGAGCATTTGACAAAAGATTTGAGGAGCAGATTGTCTCTGGCAATATAAAGGAAACCGCAAATGGCGGATATGTCATTACGGATTCCGGCAGAAGGATCGTATCTTTATTCCGGTTGTGCGCGGGACTGTTTGATACGGAGCGGTGGCTGGTTTATCCCAAAAGCAATGAAATAATAAAATAAAAAGGTATCTGACCGCAGAAAGGAAATGGTATGGATAATACAATTATTTATCAGGATGTGAAGCGTATACGAAAGGCCTGTGACCTGAGTGAACTGGCAGGAAAACAGCTCCTGCTCACAGGAGCCAGCGGACTTTTTGGCGTATACATGCTCTTTACCTTAAAAGAAACAGCAACACAGGGATACGGGCCTGCCCATGTATATGCTGTCATTCACAGGGATATTCCAGACGTATTGCAGGAACTGGAGACGGAGTCGTGGATTACATTTATCCGCGGGGATCTGGCAGATATGGATTTTTGCGCGACGCTGCCCTGCGCAGATGTTATCATCCACGCATCCGGTTATGGACAGCCGGGAAAATTTTTAGAGGACCCGGTCAGCGCCATCCGCCAGAATACGCTTGCGACGGACCGGTTACTCGGTAAACTGCTGCCGCAGGGGAAATTTTTGTATGTCAGCTCCGGCGCGGTGTATGCGGAAAATCCGAAAGAAGAGTATGTGGAGGAAGACATCAGCTATGCAGGGCTGGATCATCCCCGTCTTTGTTATATTGAAGGAAAGCGGTGCGGGGAAGCGATTTGTGAACTGTACCGGCGGCAGGGGATGCAGGTGCGGATTGTCAGGCCTTCGTTTACCTATGGACCGGGCGTAAGGGAGGATGACGTACGCGTTTTGTATGAGTTTATCAGAAAAGCGCTGTCCGGATCGATACAGATGCGGGATCACGGGCAGGCGGTCCATGTGTATGAGTATGTCGCGGACGCGGTGGAAGAGATGTGGAACGTGCTGCTGCATGGCAGGCAGAATGTCTATAATATCGCGGGGCATTCCCGGACTACGATTTATGAGCTCGCAAAAAAGATTGCAATACAGCTGGGCGCGGAGGTGGTGGTGCCGGAATCTGACCATACGGTGCCAGGCGCCATTATGAAACAGCGTGTGAATGGAAGCCGTGTGGAGACTGAATTTCAGAAACGTACTTTTGTATCTATGGAGGATGGGCTGCGGGCAACGCTGGAGTGGTACTGTACCAACTATGCGAAAGACTTGAAAGCGGTACATCTGAAAGGATAAAAACAGCGGGAAAGGTATGTTCCATGAAAAAAATATTTGGTTTTTGGTTAAGAAAAAATGAGAAAATACATTGTATTTTAAAGACCTTTCATCAGCTCGGACGGGCGGAATTTAGGGATTATGTATTATCGTACCGGTTTGGCAGTACGGGATACAACGGGCAGGAAGGCATGTCGGCGCCACCGGAAGAAGGGCTGCTCCGGATGGACATTCACCAGTGTGGCAGGCAAAACGAGGGAAACATCGTATATATGATCCCTTTCGATACCGAAGCTTTTGGCTTTTGTTCCCAGCTTACGGTCCTGCTGAACCGGATCAATGTCGCGGACCGTCTGGGGATGCTGCCGTGTGTGGACTGGTATGCAAGCGAATTTTACAAAGAAGAGGTTCCGGTACATGGCACGACAAATATATTTGAGTATTATTTTGAGCCGGTAGGAGGACTGACTGTCGAAGAAGCAAAAAAAAGCTGCTTTGTCGTCTATGATGATATCGGGAAAGGATATGGCTTTGACTGGGTTCATATTCCGCTGGTAGACCGGAATTACCAGTATACAGAAGCTGATCTGGAACGGTACGCGCAGCTGATGAAAAAATATATCCATATCCGGCCGGACGTCTGGCAGACGGTGCACGAAGGAATAGAAAAGCTGTTTCAGGGAAAGAAGGTATTAGGGGTCCACGGACGCGGAGGCGATATGAAGCTCGCGTTTGCCGCGCATGCCATACATGTATCTGCGCAGGAATATATTCAGGCAGCGGAAGAGGGGCTGAAAAAAACGGGTGCGGACTATGTATTTCTTGGGACGGATGACAGGGAGATTTTAGAAGCATTCCAGGCGCATTTTGGGGACAGGCTCCTGTATTATAAGGATGTGGTCCGGTCGGCAGGCAGACTGCACAATTGTCTCGTGGAAACACAAAGGCCGCTGCACCATTATAAGCTTGGCCTGGAAATTCTGCGGGATGTGTATACACTTGCTTCCTGCTGCGGCTTTATCTCCGGGCTTTCTTATATCAACTGCGTGGTCCGGTTTGTAAAAAAAACGCTGGGAAGCCGGTTTGCCTATATGCGGATCATAGATAAAGGCCGCAGGGAAAAGGGCATCAATGTGAATGACCCGCAGTTCCTGATCGATAAGGAGGATCTGCTGAAACGGTTAAAAGCGGCGCAGATGGATGAGGGTCTGGACGACGAAGAAAAGCAGCGCAGAGTCGAGGAGGTCCTGTCGGATTTTTATGATTCGTAAGCAGCATATATTTATGGGCAGTTGTGCGAAAGGAATTGGAAAATGATTGTTGGATTTATGTTTGGGCTTACCAATCTGAGCATTGATCACGAAGGCTGGGCTTATTGCCTGATGGCTGACCGGTGCCGGAAGGATCACTGGAAGCTGATTGCACAGGAACGCTATGTAAACTGGGAAACCGGCGGACTGGGAGATGGCGGTATGGCCTATGGAGGAGAGGCGGCATGGTCTTATCAGGTGCCGGAGCAGCAGGAGCGTGCGGCGCTTGCGGATTATGTGATTCCGGATGAGTTTCTTTTGCGTGTGCGCGAACAGCAGGGCGGGGCACTGGCTGCATCTGTTTATTTACAGCAGCAGGATGATGCGCAGCTGACCGGGATGCTGGAGCATTTTTTTGATGATATGCAGGCAAAGGGCGACAAGATTGAAGCTGTTGTTACATATCCAAAGACCGTCCACAGTCTTGTTACGGTCGTAAACCGGCGGGGGATTCGTCTGCTTGTATTTGAGGCAGGGCCGCTCCGGTTTCCGGGATATCTTGGCACGGCCTTTCTTTGCGAGGGGGATCCGCACTGGGCGGACCGCTGCGGGCTGGAGAGGCGGTATCAGGAGTTTCACCGTCTCTGGACGGAAGCATCGGACAGACTGCTGTCCGGCAGGGAAATTCTGGCGGTTATGCTGCGCGACGAATATCTTGCGTATCTGAGACTGTATGGAGCAGAGCCGCAGTGGGAAGCGCTTGTGTGCGGCAATTATATGGCTGATCCGCTGACGATGGGCGAGAGCTCTGTGACGCCGCTGGAACTGCTGGAGCAGGCGAAAAAGGATTATGGGGATCAGTTTTATTTCCGGCCGGATCCGGGAGATCTGCTGCACGTGACCTTCGGACTGCCGCAGGAGCGGATAGATCTTTGCAGGCCCAATATCCTGAGTCTGACACGCAGCCGGCAGGTTCTGGCCATATTTGGAAATATTATGCTGGATGCGCTGCTTTGGGGAAAAACGGTGCATGGGATGGAAAAAAAGAGTGACCTGTATCCATACTGCCAGTCCGGTGAAGCTGCCAGCTGCCTGCTGAATTATTATATTTTTGCGTATCTGGCACCGATGGAGCTGGCGACGACGGACCAGTATGTGCGCTGGAGACTGACCGGTCCGGATGAGCTGGAGCTCTATCAGTATCATCTGGATTATTATCTTGGAAAATACGGACTGGACCGGTCTGTATTTGCCCTGGAAGAGCAGGAGGCGGTACAAAAAATAGTATCTGCCAGAGGCGCATCCGCACAGCTGGTACAGCCGCTTGCCAGGGCGGACGGGGAGACGCTGGACGCTTTCTGGAAGCGGGCGGAGGAGTTCGTCGGATACCAGAAGATTCCGACTACAGCTGAGCGTATTGCTGCCGCGCAGGAACGGGCAGACAGGGCGCAGGAGCAGTGTATGAAAGCGCAGGAAGCAGTAAGACAGGAAAAAGAGCGCGGGCAGCGGATACAGGAAGAGCTGGAGCAGACACAGGCACAGGTACGGGCCGCGCAGCAGCAGGTAACACAGGCACAGACACAGACCGCACAGGCGCAGCAGCAGGTGACGCAGGCGCAGACACAGGCCGCGCAGGCGCGGCAGGAAGCAGAGCAGGCATACCGGAGTAAACAGCAGATGCAGCAGCAGGCTGCACAGGCGCAGGCCGGGATGCAGGCTGTGCTGGATTCTAACAGCTGGCGGGTCACAGCGCCGCTCCGGAAGCTGCGGCAGGCGGCGGGAGGTCTGTGGAAGCGGGAATAGAGATAGAGAGGATGGGGACATGAAACAGTATCAGACTGCATTTTTTGATATGGATGGGACATTGCTGGATACGTCAGAAGGGATTTTGAACAGTCTGGAATATACGATCCGTAAGCTGGGGCTTCCGGCGCCGGATCAGCAGACGCTGCGGTCATTTATCGGTCCGCCGCTGCGTGATTCCGTACGGCGGGTATATGGTCTGCCGCAGGCAGACACAGAGCCGCAGGTATCTGGCCTGTCGCAGGCAGATACGGAACAGTTTGTAAGGATTTTCCGTCAGGAATATGAACAGAACCAGATCTGCCATGCGTCATTGTATCCGGGTGTTTTGGAATCTTTACAGCGGCTTCGCGGCAATGGGATCTTTACGGCGGTTGCCACGAATAAGCCGCAGGAGCAGGCAGACGATCTGGTGAAACTATCCGGCATGGAGCATTTGCTGGATGCTGTTTATGGCTGTGACGCGGCGGGAGAGGTGGACAAAGGTATCCGTATCCGGCAGGCCATGCAGCAGTACGGAGCAGGCGCAAATGGCGTGCTGGCAGGAGATACGGCCAGCGATGCATACGGCGCCGCGGCGGGTGGCGTGGATCTGATCGGTGTGCTGTACGGGTTCGGCTTTTCGGATGAAAAGGACGCAGCCGCGGCGGGAGCTGTGTTCGCGGCGCGGTCATTTGCGGATGCAGTGGATTACATTCTTGGAACATATGAAATGGATCAGGCAAAAGGCTTACGGAGGGCGTTATGAACGGTCAGGATGCACAGCTGGAACGGCGTACAGAGTATACAGCAGAGGGTGTGACCAATGATCAGGATGCACAGCTGCAGCGACGGATGAAGTATGTATTGGAGGAGGAAAAAAAGGGGATTGAACATCTGATCAATACTTTTCATGGACAGCTGGTCGGGATTGTAAAGATGTGTCATGCCTGTCAGGGAAAAATCGTATGGACCGGAATGGGCAAGTCCGGACACATTGCCAGAAAAATCAGCGCTACCATGTCCAGTCTTGGGACGCCGTCTTTCTTCCTCCATCCGGCTGAGGCTGTTCATGGAGACTTAGGGATGCTGCAGGAAAAAGATCTTGTCATCCTGCTCAGCAATAGTGGCAATACGGATGAGCTGATCCAGCTGATCCCGGCGATCCGGGCCATTGGCTGTAAAACAGCCGGCATTTTTTGCAACGGGCATGGGATTTTGTCAGAGTATTGCGATCTGGTGGCTGTCCTGCCGGTAGAGCGTGAGGCATGTCCCAATAATCTGGCGCCTACGACGAGTACGACAGTTGCCTTAGCCTACGGAGATGCAGTCGCGGTGGTACTGTCGGAGCTGAATCATTTTTCGGAGAAGGATTTTGCGCTGTTTCACCCGAAAGGAAGTCTTGGAAAAAAGCTGCTGGTTACAGCCGGCACATTGTGCGCAAAACAAATGGAAAACACAGCGGTAACACCGGACCAGACACTGGAAGAGGTTCTTTTTGTCATAACGAAAAACCGGCTCGGAGCAGCCGCGGTCGTCAATGCACGCAGATATCTTGTAGGGATGATCAGTGACGGAGATATCCGCAGATGTATGAACAGAAAAAAAGATATTTTTTCGATGAAGGCAGGAGAGATCATGACAGACCATCCGGTATTTGTAAAAGCGGATACTCTGGCAGTGGATGTGTTCCAGCTTATGAAACAGAAAAAAATATCTGTCATGCCGGTTGTGGACGGACAGCATCTGCTGCTTGGGATGCTGGGCTTACAGGATATTATCAGCGAGGGAATTATATGAAGGAAAAGAAAAAGAA